>NZ_CAJZDT010000045.1:0-12260 GCF_915066115.1 uncultured Streptococcus sp.
CGGTTTAATCATGTTTTTAAGCTACTAATGTAGTTGCTCTATTATTTAAGAGTAACTGAAGCTCCAGCTTCTTCCAATTTAGCTTTGATTTCTTCAGCTTCTGCAGTTGCAACGCCTTCTTTAACAAGTGCTGGTGCACCGTCAACAAGTTCTTTAGCTTCTTTAAGACCAAGACCTGTGATTTCACGTACAACTTTGATAACGCCAACTTTTTTGTCGCCTGCAGATGTCAATTCAACGTCGAATGAATCTTTAGCAGCACCAGCGTCAGCAGCACCAGCTGCAGCAACAGCTACAGGAGCAGCTGCAGTTACACCAAATTCTTCTTCGATAGCTTTTACAAGGTCGTTCAATTCAAGGATTGAAGCTTCTTTAATTTCAGCAATAATGTTTTCAATGTTCAATGCCATTGTTATTTCCTCCAAATAAGTTTTTAAATTTATAATATTTTTTTGTAGCTAGGCTACGCTGCGTAGCTTAAGATTAAGCTGCGTCTTCTTTGTTGTCTGCAACCGCTTTGACTGCAAGAGCAACGTTGCGCACTGGCGCTTGAAGTACAGAAAGGAGCATAGAAAGAAGTCCTTCGCGGTTTGGAAGAGTTGCAAGAGCAAGAATCTCTTCTTTAGATGCGACAGCGCCTTCGATTGCACCACCTTTGATTTCAAGTGCTTCAGCGTTTTTAGAAAAGTCGTTCAAGATTTTCGCTGGTGCGATAACATCTTCGTTAGAAAATGCTACTGCAGATGGTCCAACAAATACTGATGCAAGTTCTTCAAGACCAGCTTTTTCAGCTGCACGACGCAAGATTGAGTTTTTAATAACTTTATACTCAACTTCGCTTCCACGAAGCTCACGACGAAGAACTGTATCTTGCTCAACTGTCAAACCACGAGCGTCAACAACGACGATAGATGTAGCAGCTTTCATTTTTTCAGCTACTACGTCAACTAGTTCCGCTTTTTTAGCAATAATTGCTTCACTCATTAGTGTGTTCACCTCCGTAATTATTTTGCTTGGGTAAATTTTCCAAAAGAAAAACGCGCCCAAACCTAGACACGAAAGTACAATACGCTTCTTTTTACATGATACGTTTTGTCCTCGGTAGGATATTTATGAGTCAAGCTCCCCTACTGTCTTAGGCAGTTTTTTCAAACCGTATATAAGTATATCATAGTTAAAAAAAGAATGCAAGATTTTTGCAAACTTTTTTTAAAATTTTTCGTGATTTTTCTTTTAAAGTTCTACTGTCAGGACTTGACCTTGCTTAACGACCTGCTCTCCAGCGATATAAACATCATCAACATCACTGGATTTGACAGCATAAACAAGGTGAGAGAGCATATTTTTCTGAGGTTGGAGATGAATTTTTCCTTGTGGTTGAATAACCAGAAAATCTGCCTGCTTACCGACTTCCAGACTTCCTATCTGATTTTCCATTCCTAGGGCCTTAGCCCCTTCGATTGTTAGTGCCTTGAGAGCTGTTTCGATAGGAAATTGGCTGGCATCTCCACTTTTCATTTTCTGTAGGAGAGCGGCGGTCCGTCCCTCCTCAAACATATCTAGATTGTTATTGGAAGCAACCGAGTCCGTCGCAATTCCTACTGCTATTCCTGCTTTTTGGAGCTGGATAATTGGAGCAATCCCTGATGCCAATTTGAGGTTACTGATAGGATTGTGGGCGATAGCCACTTGAGAAGTTGCCAGGCGTTCAATTTCTCGCTCATTTAATTCGACCCCATGAGCAAAGACAGACGGATGATCTAAGTAACCCAGTTCTTCTAGAAAGGCGAGGGGACGTTTACCGTATCGTTTCAAGATAATTCCTGATTCCTCCTTGGTCTCTGCCACATGGATATGGATTGGAATATTCAGCTCTTTTGCCATATCTAAGCTCTCTTCCAGCAAGTCTCTACTACAGCTGTAGGGAGAATGTGGGGCTACCATAACCTTGAAATTGGGATTTTCATATCCTATGATTGTCTCGATGATAGCTCGAGTTCTAGTAATAGTCTCAGCAGTCGTTTCTGTCTCTGAAGAAAAGAGGGGCGGTGAGAAATAACAACGCATCTTAGATGCCTTGACTGCCTGATAAACTCGCTCAATATCCACTCCATTGGGATTGTACATATCGTTAAAGGTTGTTGTTCCTGACTGGAGCATTTCTGTCAGCGCTTCTTTGACCGCCTTGGTAGTCATATCTGGTGTAAACTCAGCTTCTGCAGGCCAGATATAGTCATTGAGCCATTCATGGAGGTTGCTGTCGTCCCGAATTCCTCGTAAACCGGTCATAGCAGAATGGGTATGGCAATTGACCAATCCAGGCATAATCCAGGCTCCCTGATAGTCTATAATCTGCTCAGCTTGCTCTAAAATCTCTGACTTCTCTTGACCGACATAGACAATTTGAGAATCCTTAACGGCTAAGACACCATCCAAATAAACATGGAAATCTTGGTCACAAGTCACGATATTTACATGCTGATAGACTTTCATTCTAGGCTCCTTTTCTATAAGACAATTTACAGTGAATAATTTTTCTAGCTATTGTAACAAAAAAGTCACCCGAAGGCAACTTTTTTCGTCTATAAAATTTCAAAAGAGAAAGTCTTATTCTGAGCTAAAAACTGCAGCTTGCTGCATTTGGTAATACTTGCCTTTTCTAGCCATGAGGTCCTGATGGTTCCCATACTCAACAATGTCGCCATCCACCAATACAAGAATCAAATCTGCATCTTGAATGGTAGACAAACGGTGAGCAATGATAAAGCTAGTGCGCCCCTTCATGAGTTTAGCAAAGGCATCCTGTACCAGCACTTCTGTCCGCGTATCGATGGAGGACGTCGCCTCGTCTAAGATAAGAATCTTAGGGATAGCTAGAAAAACTCGGGCGATGGTCAAGAGCTGGGCCTGACCGACAGAGAGAGATTCTTCTGCATTTTCCAACTTGGTATCGTATCCCTGTGGCAACTGTTGGATGAAAAAGTCTGCATTGGCTGCCTTTGCAGCAGCAATCACTTGCTCCCGACTAGCATCAGGATTTCCAAAGGCAATATTGTCATGAATGGTCCCTTGCTTGAGCCAGGTTTCTTGGAGTACCATCCCAAACTGCTGTCTCAATGATGCTCGTGTATAATCATAAATAGATTGCCCATCTAACAAGATATCTCCTGAATTAATAGGGTAAAAACGCATGAGGAGATTGATAAGAGTTGACTTTCCAGCACCTGTCGGACCAACAATAGCCACCTTGCTACCTGCTGGAATATCAATAGATAAATCCTTAATCAAGATTTTTTCTGGATGGTAGCCAAAAGAAACCTGTTTAAAGGAAATGGCACCCTTCACTTGGTAACTGGTCAAGACTTCCTTGCCTGTTTCAGCTACCTCAGAGCTTTCTAAGACAGCATAGACACGCTCCGCACAAGCTAAAGCACTTTGTAACTCAGCTAGAACTGAAGAAATATCGTTAAAGGGCTTGGTGTACTGTTGGACGTAATTCAAAAAAGTCACTAAACGCCCAATGGTCAAGGTGGACCCCATCATGATACGATAAGCTCCTACTCCAGCAAGTAGAGCGTAAATGAGCGCGTTGACAAAGCGAGTTGAAGGATTAACCGTTGATGAATAAAAGATGGCTGACTGAGAATAGCCTGCGTAATTGTTATTAGCCTCATGCAGCCTTTGGATAAACTCTGTTTGAGCATTGAAGGACTGGATAATGGTCTGCTGGCTAAGCGATTCTTCAATCAACTGAGTCTGAATCCCCCTCGTCTCTGTTTGCTTCTGGAATAGATGATAGGAGCGCTTGGCAATGAATCGTGAAATCACCATAGACAGTGGCGTCAACAGCAAGACTAAGAGAGTCATGAGGAGATGAATCTGAAGCATGGCTAGAATACTAACCAAAATCATCAAGACGCCAATAAAAAATTGGTTAAAAATCATGGTCAAACCAGCTGCCAACTGTTCTATATCCGTGGTTACACGACTCACCATCTCACCACTACCTTGCCGATCTACAAAAGCAATCGGCAAACGATGGAGCTTATGAATGATTCGCTCTCGCAAGTCTCTGGTATAAGAGAAGATTAGACGATTATAAAGAAGAGGATTGGCCCATTGTACCAGAGTATTTCCTATGACTACCAAGAGCATCTGAAGAAAAATTTGCCAAAAAACTGGTGAAGAACCAGCCACTAGGACCTGGTCGATGACCTGCCCAATCAGAATAGGTAGGTAAATTGATAAACCAACTTGGGCAATAGTTCCTAGAAATGCTAGGAAAAGGAGGAAGGGATGGGTGGCTAAATCTATGGCTAACCGTTTGAGCGTCTGATTTGCGGTTTGTCGTCTCATGCTAGTCCTCCTTTCCATGTTGGGATGCATTGATTTCACGATAGACTTGACTAGTCTTCATCAAATCCTCGTGCTTGCCGATAGCTAGTAACTCACCTTTTTCCAAGAGGAGAATCTGGTCAGCCATCTGTAGTGTCGAAGTCCGTTGAGAAATCAAGATTAAGCTCGTATTTGGCAGATTTTCTCGAATAGCTTTCAAAAGCTTGGACTCGGTGATAGTGTCGAGGGCCGAGGTCGCATCATCTAGGATGAGGAACGGAGCTTGGCGCAAGACTGCTCGTGCGATAGACAGCCTTTGTTTTTGTCCGCCTGAGAAATTTCGCCCTCCTGCCTCAACTAGGGCATCCAAGAGACCTTCCTTTTCACTGACAAAATCCTTGGCTTGCGCGATTTCTAAGGATTGCCAGAGTTCTTGATCAGTCACTTCTTGATTTAAGCCTAGAGTCAAGTTGGAACGAATAGTTCCCTTAAAAAGTTCGACCTTTTGGGGCACATAGGAAATCCAAGACCGCCACTGTTCAAGATTGAGAGGACTACATCCATCTCGATAAAGGTCAATGCTTCCCTTGTCTGATGGGTAAAGTCCAAGTAAGACTTGCACCAAGCTTGATTTACCAGAACCTGTTCCCCCAATAATACCAAGGATTTGCCCTTGCTTCATATCAAAAGAAATGCCTCTCAGAGAAGGCTGGGCCGCATCTGGATAGGTAAAGGTTAATTCCTTAACTTGTAAAACCTTATTAGTAGTAACTTGCTTTTGTTCTAACTCTGCATGGATATCCTCTGGAGATTCTGCAAAGACTTCCTCGATTCTCTTGGCTGAGATATAGGACTGGTTAAGAGAATTGATCAGCATGGCGAGCTTAACCAATTCCACCAAAATCTGTAAGAGATAGTTGATAAGAGCAATCAAGGCTCCTTGACTGAGCAATCCTCCTTGAATTGAAATATAGCCCTGCCAGATGATGATGAGAAGAGTTCCATTAACAATCAGATAAGTCAGAGGGGTTAATAAACTAGACCAGAAACCTGTTTTCTCTTGTAATATAGCATAGACTTGGTTAAGGGTTTGAAAAATCTGTAACTCTCGTTTTTCTTGCCCAAAAGCACGAATAACCCGCATCCCTTGTAATTGCTGGCGCGTTTCTTGAACCAGTTGGTCCGTTTTCTTTCTCAAACTACTGTAGAGAGGATTGACCAGTCGCGAGAGCCCTACAATAACAATGGTCAAAATGACAACCATGACCAAGAACCAGAAAGTCAGCTCAGCTGAGATTCGATAGGCCATAAAAATGGCACCAAAAACGATAATAGGCGCTCTCAAAAAGAGACGCAGGAATTGATTGATACCAGTCTGAATCTGGTAGGTATCCGAAGTCAAGCGAGTCACCAAGCTAGAAGTGGTCAGACGGTCTCTGCTGTCCTTGGGCAAGGAAAGAATATGACGATAAAGGTCGTTTGTCAGTTCTTTAGCAAATCCAACCGCTGCCTTAGCTGAGTAGAACTGGGCTATTAAGGCTACTACCACACCAATCACTGCAAAGATAAGGAGCAACCCAATCTGCATCCAGAGATGTCCTTGATTTCTCTGGGGCAAGGATTGGTCAACAATCCCAGCAATCACCATGGGAACCAAGAGCTCAAACACAGCTTCTAGTAACTTGAACAAGGGGGCTAAAATGGATTCCTTGATGTAGGGTTTAAAGTAAGATAATAGGTGTTTCATAAATCCCTTCTATTCGTATTCTGGAAATGAAGAAAGTGGGAAGCACCCACCATCTCTGATTTATTTGTTTAAGTAAGGCAGTAGATAGCTATATCCTGCTTCTTCCATCTCATCCTTGGCCACAAAGCGCAAGGAAGCAGAATTGATACAGTAACGGAGGCCACCAAACTCACGCGGTCCATCTGTGAAAACATGACCCAAGTGAGCATTCCCCGACCGAGAACGAACCTCAATTCGCTCCATTCCATGGCTGAGGTCCTTGTAATAATGAATCAATTCCTTGGAAATCGGACGGCTAAAACTTGGCCAACCACAACCTGAGGCAAACTTATCCTTGGCAAAAAAGAGTGGCTCACCTGTCGTAATATCTACATAAATCCCTTCTTCAAAGGTTTGGTCATAGGCATTGGTAAATGGAGCCTCTGTAGCAGCTTCTTGGGTAACACGATAGGATTCTTCAGATAAACTGCCCTTTAACACCTCTTGACTAGGCTTTTCATAGTTTGCTGCATCAATCAATGGCTTCTCAGCATCGGTCACATCGATATGACAGTAACCTGAAGGATTTTTCTTAAGATAGTTTTGATGGTAGTCTTCAGCCAGAGTGTAATGACGTAGTTTCTCCACCTCTACTGCAATCTTTCGACCCAGCATGCGCTCCTGCTCCTGCACCACTGTGTAGATAGCTGGCAAGTCTGCTTCATCCTGATAATAGATCCCAGTTCGATATTGGCGACCACGGTCATTCCCTTGTTGATTGATTGACAAGGGGTCGATGACACGGAAATAATAAAGCAAAATTTCTCTGAGTGCTACTTCCTTCTCATCATAAATTACCTGAACCGTTTCTGCATGGTCTGTTTCTTTGAGCAACTGGTAATTGGTCGTTTCGACTTGACCATTAGCGTAGCCAACACTGGTTTCTAGCACTCCAGAAATTCGTGAAAAATACTCCTCTAGACCCCAAAAACAACCACCTGCTAGATAAATTTCTGCCATCTTTATTTCTCCTTTATCAAGTTTTTAACTCGAATTCTTTTCAAAAAAAGGATAGGAAGCCCTCTAGTCAAGAGTTTCCCCATCCTATCATCTATTCTTTATTTTGCTTCGACACGGACACCTTGGGTATCAACTTTCAAGTTATGAAGTTTTCCTTTGAAAGGTTGCTTTTCCAATTCTGCCTTAATCGTTGGCATCTTGTCATGAGAAGCCAAGACCATAACTGTCGGCCCAGCACCAGAGAGGTAGGTTGCATAGGCACCATTCTCTTTGGCTACTTGCTTAATCGTCGCAAATTCTCTCACCAAGTCCTGACGATAGCGCTCGTGGAAGAGGTCTCCCTCGATTGCTTGCCCAGCTGTCACCATGTCTCCTGCCAACAAGGCCGCAACCGCCACATTGGCGATAGAACTAGCTGCAACAGCCTCCTTGTAGGACAATTTTTTAGGCAAGACACCACGGCTGTCTCGAGTACGCAATTCATAGTTGGGAATGTAGGCTAGGAAATCACACTCTGGGAAGTCTGCTACGATAGCAGAAACTTGCCCTTCAACAGAACTTGCAATAACGAGATTACCATAAATGGCTGGAGCCACATTGTCAGGATGTCCTTCAATCTTGGTCGCCAACTGCAATTTTTCATGGTCTGACAAGTTGAGCTGGCCCAATTGGTTGGCTAATTCAATCCCAGCAACGATAACAGAGCTAGAAGAACCCAAACCACGCGCCAAGGGAACATCACTAGTCATTTTCAAACGTCTTGGTTGCAAGTCTGGTACAATTTGCAGGGCAATTTTGAGCAAGAGATTACGCTCGTCATGGGGAATCCATTTGCCAATCTGGTGTTCAATCAACCACTCATCACGTTCTTCACAGACCTCAATTTGAAGATACTTGGTTACAGCTACACCGACCGAGTCAAAACCTGGCCCGATATTGGCACTGGTTGCAGGTACAATAATTTTCATCTTATTCTCCTAGCACCTTGAAGGTATTCAAGAGGTCGAATTCTGAAACCTTCTTCAATTCAGCTGAAACATTTTCAAGTTGGGCTTTATTAATCTTATGTGTAATGATGACGACACGCGCCTTGTCACCATCTTTTCCATCTTGGAGAATTTGCTTGAAGGAAATATCTTGAGCGTTGAAAATCTCAGCCAATTTCAAGACCTGACCTTTTGAGTCTGGTGCCAAGATTGAGAAATAGTAATTAGCCTTAACATCTTCTGGATTAGCCAAGACCAAGTCACGGCTATATTCGTTGAAGTCTTTTCCAATTGTTCCATCATTCAAGCGACGAACAATACGGACAATATCCGCCACAACACTTGTTGCAGTTGGTTTTTGACCCGCACCTGGTCCGTAGTACATAGACTCACCGATACCGATAGATTCTACAAAGACAGCGTTCATTACCCCATTTACACTAGCAAGTGGGTGCGCTTTAGGAAGGAAGGTTGGAGTTACTTCCGCTGCAATTCCTGAAGGAGTTTCCTCGATAGAACCAACCAATTTCACTACATAACCAAGCTCTTGAGCTACAGCTACATCTTCTGGTGTGATGTTACGAATTCCCTTGTGGGCTACGTCGTCAAAGGCAACCTTCATACCAAAGGCAAATTGGCTCAAAATCACCATCTTGTAGGCTGCATCAATCCCATCTACGTCATTTGTCGGGTCACTTTCTGCAAAACCTAGTCTTTGCGCTTCCGCAAGAGCATCGTCGTAAGACCATCCTTCTTCCACCATCTTGGTCATCATGAAGTTGGAAGTTCCATTAACCACGCCAAGGACACGAGTGATTTTATCAGAAGCCAAGGAATTTGCTAGAGTACGAAGAATTGGAATACCACCAGCTACTGCTGCTTCGTAGTAAAGTGCTACCTTGTTAGCTTGAGCGATTTCTAACAATTCTGCACCATGAACAGCTAAAAGGTCCTTGTTAGCAGTAACAACGTGTTTCCCAGCTTCCAAGGCACGAGTGATAAAGGTTTTAGCAGGCTCAATACGCCCCATCAATTCCACTACAATCGTAATGTCTTGGTCTGATAAAATATCATCCACATTGGTTACAAAGTTAAAGTCATTCCCTGCTGCAAGCAAGCGATTCTTTTCATCTTCATCCTTGACCAATACCTTGGCAACTTCAATCTCTGAATGTGCTGATTGATTGATTTTTTCTCCATTTTCCTTTAGGAGGAAAGGCACACCACTTGCAACGGTACCAAATCCTAGTAAAGCAATTTTAACTGTCATGTTTGTCTCCTCGAAATTTTCTATTATAGCCATTATAACAGAATTTTGTGAAAATTCCTATTATAGTAAATCACTATTTCAGTCTAGAAAAGAAAAAACGAATCTGATGATTCGCTCTTCTTAAAATCTAGAAATAGCTTTCCAGAAATGATTATCCAATCTTTTGCAGATTGAGCACGGCATCGTGATTGATCAAGACTTGACCATACTCTTGTAAGACTGAGCGACTGATATCACTATCGTCCGCAAACTCGCGCATACGAGCCAACAGCCAAGCTGGATATGGACTTGGATGATTTTCAATATCCACTAAAATGGTCAAATAATAGCGCTCGTTCATTTTGTAGAGTTCAGAAGTTTCCATCTCAAAAGTCACTGTCTTGGCAAAAGCCACCAAGTCAGCCAACTTAGCAAAAGAAAGGATATAGTAGATATAAGGCTCTTTCTTGCTTTCAACTTCTTGTTCAGCCTGTTCCTGCTCTTCTTCCTTGGCTTCGACTTGCTCTAGAGATTGAATCGCTTCGATATCATCCTTAGTTTTGTCTGCGATGCTTTTTTCTAAGGTTTTGATAAATTCATCTGGCGACATTTGAGCCAATTCTTCCATGTCTGGTAAATCCGATAAATCTTCAAAATCTAGATTTTGGTCAATCTTTGACTTGGTCACAAAGACATCTACCTTATCAGGTTTTGGAGTTACACGAAAGCTCAACATGCCTGTATCTAGAAAGCTCTCAGGCATCTCTAACTCATCCAAGATAGCATAAAAGAACTCTTCTGTTTTTTCTTGAGGAACGAGAAAGTCAGCAATCTCCATGCCACGATCCATCAAATCCTCTAAAGACATCGTGATTTTCAAAGTTGTATCACTAATTTGTTTCATTTTCATTGCTAGTAACCTCATACTTTCAGTTCTATCTATTATACTAGATTTTTACGATTTTATCAAAAGAATGAAGCGAGAATGTAATATAATACTAGAGACCATTTTACAATACAAGAAAGAAAGTACAATGAAAATATAAAAGTTAATGCACTGACTAGCTTACTAGTCAATGTTCTCAATATCGTTTTTCCTCTGATAACCAATCCTTATCTGACGCGGATTCTCAGCAAATCCAACTACGGTTATTTCAATACCGCCAATACCTGGGCTAGCTTTGTCATTCCTTTATCCGCCTTTGGGATTTACAACTATGGGATTCGAGCTGTCAGTAATGTCAAGGATGATAAGAATAAAATCAACTATGTCTTTTCTAAGTTGTTTTATATTTCTGTTTTCACTTCTATCCTGATGACTAGTATCTACTTCCTCATTATCTTTTTTGATACCAGCATTGAAAATCTGAAAGTTCTCTACTATATTTTAGGTGCACAAGCACTCTTCCAATTCCTCTATATTGAGTGGATGAATGAAACATATGAAAATTACTCCTTTATATTATATAAGACATTAATTATACGAATAGCCATGTTGGTTGCAATCTTTACCTTTGTAAAAACTCCAGACGATATCGTACCTTATGCAATCATTATGAGTGCAACAACAATTCTCAACTATCTACTCAGTTTTCTCTGGATTAAGCGAGAAGTTTCCTTTGTTAAGATCGGTCTTGTCGAATTAGTCAAAGCATCTAAACCACTGACTATGCTTCTCCTAGCGAACGCCAACATGCTCTATACCTTACTTGATAGAATGTTTATCACCAAAGGCCCTGATGAAAACTATATTTCTTATTATACCATTACTTCTAGCATCGTCATGTTAATTGCCAGTGTCTTGAGTGGAGCTATCAACGTCAGTATTCCACGTCTAGGCTACTATCTCGGTAAAAAAGACTATGAGTCTTATAAAAATCTTCTAAATCAAGGCGCTGCCCTCTTTTACTTCCTCATCATTCCAACCAGTATTGGGATTATGGTATTAGGGAACTACGCAACTGTCATCTACTCTTCTGAAAAATACCTTGAAGCTGGTATTGTGACTAGTATCTTCGCCTTTCGAACTATCATTTGGGCCATTGAATTAATCCTTGGTAAGCAGATTATCTTCATCAACGACAATGAAAATCGTTTAACAGCCTTTTACTTTATTGGTGGCGGATCTAATATCCTACTCAACAGTATCTTGTATTTCAATAATATTTTTGCACCAGAGTACTACATTGCTACTACTATTATTGCAGAAACTGTAGTTGTTCTACTGGAAATTTACTTTATCAAGAAGCATCATCTGCTTGACTTAAAAGAAATCTTTACTACTTTAACACGCTATACTATTGTATCGCTCGGATTCATTCCAATTTATTTCACTTTTAAATTTCTTTTCCAAATCAACTCTTATACAGTCAACCTCAATATGATACTCATGGTACTCTCGACTGTTGCAACCTGTGGAATCTACTATCTCTTGATACTTTTTATCACAAAAGATAAAACATTCCATTATGCACTCAATCTTGTACTTACTAATATAAAAAGGTCTCTATAATATTTGTAGTGGGTAAATCCCCTATAGATATTATGGAGCCTATTTTGTTATAGAAAAAAAGTCCCATATGACCTATAATGAAAAGCGACAAAACAACTCATTAGAAAGATTCATATGGAACAATTATATTTTATCACAAAACTACTCGATATCAAAGACTCAAATATCAAAATTGTAGATATCATCAATATGGATACACATAAGGAAATCATCGCTAAACTGAATTACAATGCCCCATCTTGCCCTGAGTGCGGAAGCTAAAAAATTGCTCAAAAATTGATTGAAAAGACTTCTATGACCGATATTTCACGCCAGCTTTCCATTTCAACTTAAACTGTCATTCGAAAGCTCAGTGACTTCCATTTTAAACATGATTTTTCTCAACTTACCGAGATTATGTCTTGGGATGAGTATGCCTTACATAAGGGACAC
>NZ_CAJZDT010000046.1:0-12175 GCF_915066115.1 uncultured Streptococcus sp.
ATTTTGGGAAATATCTGCTGCTGTCACCGACCAAGCTGGTCTGTTTTTTGCTAAGGAGAGAGCAATAGCTCCACTACCTGTTCCAATATCCAGAACTGAAAGATTCGTCTCAGGATTTTCACCCAGGATAAGCTCCACCAACTCCTCTGTCTCTGGACGAGGGATTAATACTCGCTCATCAACTTTTAACTGCATTCCATAAAAATCTGCCTGTCCAATGATGTACTGTGCCGGTTTATGAGCTGCTAACTGCTGGTAAATCTCTTCTACAAATAATTCTTCCTCTTTTGTCACTTCCTGCTGGAGGGCAAAGACAAAGTCCGTAAAAGATAGATTTTTCAGGCTACGATAGACAAAAGAGAGGCTTTCTGCTTCCTCTCCTTGTCTTATCAATTCTTCTTCAAAATCTGAAAATAATTGAGCTAATTTCATTATTTGTTTAATTCTTCTAATTTTTGTGTTTGGTCATAAAGAACCAAGGCATCCACAACTTCGTCCAATTTACCAGATAAAATGGTATCTAGTTTTTGGAGAGTTAAGCCGATACGGTGGTCTGTGACACGGTTTTGTGGGAAGTTATAAGTACGAATCCGTTCTGAACGGTCACCAGTACCAATCGTTGACTTACGCTCAGCGTCTTGTTCGTCTTGTGCAATCTGAGCAAAGTGGTCAGCAACACGCGCACGGATGATTTTCATGGCTTTCTCACGGTTCTTCTGCTGGGTACGTTCTTCCTGCATCTCAACCTTGATGTTGGTTGGCAAGTGAACGATACGAACGGCAGTCGCAACCTTATTGACGTTCTGTCCACCAGCACCAGATGCGTGATAGATGTCGACACGAAGGTCTTTTGGATCAATATCGTATTCAACCTCTTCCACTTCAGGCATAACAAGAACTGTCGCTGTCGAAGTATGTACGCGACCTTGGCTTTCTGTCACAGGGACACGTTGCACACGGTGGGCACCTGATTCGTACTTGAGTTTAGAGTAAACAGATTGACCCGAAACCATAGCAACTACTTCTTTGAAACCACCGACACCGTTCATAGAAGCTTCCATAACTTCAAAGCGCCATCCTTGAGCTTCAGCATACTTTTGGTACATGGTTAGCAAATCTCCAGCGAAAAGTGCTGCTTCGTCTCCACCAGCAGCGCCACGGATTTCAAGGATGATATTCTTGTCATCGTTTGGATCTTTAGGAAGGAGCAAGATTTTCAGTTTTTCTTCGTATTCTTCTTTTTCAGCCTTGGCATCTTTGAGCTCTTGCTTGGCCATTTCTTCCAAGTCAGCATCTCCACCTGATTCCTTAATCATCTCTTCAGCGTCAACGATGTTTTGAAGGACTTGTTTGTATTCTCGATAAGCCGTCACTGTATCACGGCTTGAAGCCTCTTCTTTTGAAAGCTCCATGAAACGCTTGGTGTCTGAAACGACATCAGGGTCACTGAGCAACTCTCCTAATTCTTCATAACGGTCTTCTACAGCTTGTAGTTGATCATAGATGTTCATTTTTCTTCATTCTCCTTATTGATTTCAGGGGCAAAATAATGTTTACGGCAAACCGAGATATAGGTTTCATTACCACCAATTTGAATCTGCTCACCATCGTAAACGGGCAGTCCATCCTGTGTTCGCAAAACCATAGTCGCCTTTTTCTTACAATACTGACAGATGGTCTTGATTTCGTCAATCTTGTCTGCTAAGAGCAAGAGATACTTGGAACCTTCGAACAGTTCATTGCGAAAGTCATTTTTCAAGCCAAAAGCCATGACAGGTATGTCTAACTCATCGACAACACGAGCTAGGTCATAAACATGATGACGTTTGAGAAACTGGGCTTCATCAACCAACACACAGTAAGGTTTTTCTGGTAGGTCTCGGATATAGCCGAAGATATCCGTCGTTTCCTCAATCGCAAGAGCAGGGCGTTTCATACCAATCCGACTCGACACATAGCCAACACCGTCACGCGTATCCAGAGCCGAGGTCATAATCACAACACCTTTTCCTTGCTCCTCATAGTTATAGGCCACTTTGAGAATCTCAATCGTCTTACCAGAGTTCATGGTCCCATAACGATAATACAACTGTGCCATGCTATTATTTCACGTCCATTTCTAAATTTTTGCTACATTCTAGTATATCATAATTTTCTGAAGCTTTAAACGGCAAAATGTGGTAAAATAGAAGAAATCAAAAACTAGTGGAGGAAGCTATTATGCCATTTGTACGCATCGATTTATTTGAAGGACGCACGCTCGAGCAAAAGAAGGCTCTTGCTAAGGAAGTAACGGAAGCTGTTGTCCGTAACACTGGAGCACCTCAATCTGCTGTCCATGTCATCATCAACGACATGCCAGAAGGAACTTACTTCCCACAAGGGGAAATGCGCACCAAATAAGCTAGCTTAAGCAGAATTGCTTAGGCTTTTTCAATCTCCAAGTAGCATCCATTGACGAAATAGTTCAAATTTGTTACAATTTGAAAAGAGACTTGGAAAAATTTCCAAGAAAAGAGCTATTAATTAAAGGAAACATTATGATTACACGAGAATTTGATACCATCGCTGCTATCTCTACTCCATTAGGTGAAGGGGCTATTGGTATTGTCCGCCTGAGCGGAACAGACAGTTTTGCTATTGCGCAAAAGATTTTTAAAGGAAAAGACTTGAGTCAGGTTGCTAGCCATACACTTAACTACGGTTACATCGTTGACCCTCAGACAGGAAAAGTCATGGACGAGGTTATGGTTGGGGCTATGAAGTCTCCAAAAACCTTCACTCGTGAAGATATTATCGAGATTAACACCCACGGTGGGATTGCGGTTACCAATGAGATTCTCCAACTAGCTATCCGTGAAGGAGCTCGATTGGCTGAACCTGGTGAATTTACTAAACGTGCCTTTCTAAACGGTCGTGTAGATTTGACACAGGCCGAGGCGGTCATGGATATCATCCGCGCCAAGACAGACAAGGCCATGAACATTGCGGTCAAACAATTAGATGGTTCCCTTTCTGATCTTATCAATAATACCCGTCAAGAAATCCTCAATACACTTGCCCAAGTCGAGGTGAATATTGACTATCCTGAGTATGACGATGTTGAAGAAGCGACTACTGCTGTTGTCCGTGAGAAGACAATGGAGTTTGAACAATTACTAACC
Source organism: uncultured Streptococcus sp. (assembly GCF_915066115.1). GTDB lineage: Bacteria > Bacillota > Bacilli > Lactobacillales > Streptococcaceae > Streptococcus. The sequence goes on from NZ_CAJZDT010000046.1 coordinate 3,165, forward strand.
AATCTCCTTAGGACAGCCCGTCGTGGCAAAATCCTCCGTGAAGGAATTTCAACTGCTATCATCGGACGCCCTAACGTTGGGAAATCAAGCCTTCTCAACAACCTCTTGCGTGAAGACAAGGCAATCGTAACCGATATTGCTGGTACAACTCGAGATGTCATCGAAGAATACGTCAACATCAACGGTGTTCCACTAAAATTGATTGACACAGCTGGTATTCGTGAAACGGATGACATCGTGGAACAAATCGGAGTTGAGCGTTCAAAAAAAGCCCTCAAGGAAGCTGACCTAGTTCTACTAGTGCTAAACGCTAGCGAACCACTGACTGCTCAAGACAGACAACTTCTTGAAATTAGCCAAGATACAAACCGTATTATTCTTCTTAATAAAACTGATCTTCCTGACGCAATTGAAACTTCAGAACTTCCAGAAGATGTCATCCGTATTTCAGTCCTTAAAAATCAAAACATTGATAAGATTGAAGAGAGAATTAACAACCTCTTCTTTGAAAACGCTGGTTTGGTAGAGCAAGACGCTACCTACTTGTCAAATGCCCGTCATATTTCCTTGATTGAAAAGGCCGTTGAAAGCTTACAAGCTGTTAACCAAGGGCTGGAACTGGGTATGCCAGTTGACTTGCTTCAAGTTGACTTGACCCGTACTTGGGAAATCCTCGGAGAAATCACTGGAGATGCTGCTCCAGATGAACTCATTACCCAGCTCTTTAGCCAATTCTGTTTAGGAAAATAAGAAAAATCCATGATCGTTGTTTCGGTCATGGATTTTATTGTCTTTATTAGTAATCTGGTCTTAAAACCCCTGTTACAGTTGCCTTAGTCGCTTCGTAGTCGCCATCTACGACAACCTTGATAATGCGTTTAGCATCTTCTTCTGGTGCTGGAACAAGAGGTAGACGAGTGGGTCCAGCTTCAAATCCCATATAGTTGAGAACGGCCTTAACTGGAGCAGGGCTTGGATAAGAGAAGAGGGCATTGACCTTAGGAATGAACTTGCGCTGAATAGCTGCGGCTTTCTTCATATCGCTTTCTGAAATGGCAGTGAACATCTCGTGCATTTCATCCCCATTTGTATGAGAGGCAACAGAAATAACCCCATCCGCACCAAGGTTCATGGCATGGAAAGCATCTCCATCCTCACCCGTATAAATCAAGAATTCTTCAGGCTTGTGCTCAATCAAGTAAGCCATATTAGCCAAGCTAGTACATTCTTTGACACCAATAATATTTGGATGGTCAGCCAAGCGAAGCATGGTTTCGGGAGTTAATTCGACAACCACACGACCTGGAATGTTATAGATAATAATTGGTAGGTCAGAAGCATCTGCAATGGCTTTAAAGTGCTGGTACATTCCTTCTTGCGAAGGTTTGTTGTAGTAAGGTACAATAGCAAGCCCAGCAGCAAAACCGCCAAATTCCGCTACTTCTTTGACAAACTCAATAGAGTCACGCGTATCATTGGTACCCACACCCGCAATCAAAGGAACGCGTCCATTGACAACCTTCTGTACAGCTGCAAATAGCTCCAATTCCTCATCGTGAGTCAAAGTTGGACTCTCAGCTGTCGTCCCTGCAAGGAGAATTCCGTCTGTATGATGCGTCAACAGATGCTCAATCAAGGCTGGAATAGCGTCAAAGTTGATGGAACCATCCTCGTGGAAGGGAGTAATAAAGGCTGTGATGATTTTACACTCTTTTAAATCTTGATAAGACATGAAAACACCTCTCTATTTCAAAGAAGGAGTTCATCTGAACTCCTAAATTATATGACTATTTTAATTCAAATTTCAATTCAGCTGTTGGACGAACCAATCCACGTTCGTGAAGAGTTTCTGCAATCTGAACTGAGTTCCAAGCAGCACCTTTGAGCAGGTTGTCTGAAACAACCCACATGTGGATTCCTTTTTCAGCATCCAAGTCTTTACGGATACGACCAACAAAGGTATCACGTGAACCCACTGCATTGATAGCTTGAGGATAAATTTGATGAGCTACATCATCCTCAAGAACAGCACCTGGGAAGGCTGCGATAGCTGCTTTTACTTCTTCGATTGGAGCCACTTCTTTTGTTTCGATGTAAACAGACTCAGAGTGAGCTGACAAGACTGGAATACGGACACATGTTGCAGATACTGCAATGCTGTCATCTTCCATAATTTTCTTAGTCTCCTTAGTCATCTTCATCTCTTCGTAAGTGTAATCATTGTCAGTGAAGACATCGATTTGTGGAAGAGCATTAAAAGCGATAGGATAATGTTTCTTATCACCACCTGAAGGCAAGATTTCCGCATGCAAATCACGTGGTTTCACACCATCATTCAACACTTCACGAAGTTCACGTTGTGTTTCAAGAATCGCACCCATACCAGCACCAGAGACTGCTTGGTAAGTTGAAACGATGATACGATCCAAGCCCCATTTTTGACGAACAGGCTCAAGCGCCACCATCATTTGGATTGTTGAACAGTTAGGGCAAGCAATAATCCCGTTGTGGGCATCAAGTGCATGAGCATTGACCTCTGGAACAACCAATGGTACGTCTGGATTTTGACGGAAATAAGATGTATTATCTACTACTACCGCTCCAGCTTGAACTGCGTATGGTGCATACTTAGCTGATGTCGAACCACCTGCTGAAAAGAGAGCAATATCAACTCCTTCAAAAGCTGTTTCAGTCGTTTCTTCAATCGTAATATCTTGATTTTTAAATTTCAAAGTCTTGCCTGCTGAACGTGCAGAAGCAAGTAAACGAATTTTATCGATTGGAAGTGTTGATTCTTCCAACATTTTTATCATCTGAGCTCCGACAGCACCTGTCGCGCCGACTACAGCAACTGTATATCCCATAAATAACCTCTTTCGGAATTTTCTAAAAATTTCTATAATAGATGTATTATACTACTTTTTCCATGAATTGCAAAGCTTTTTCATCATTTTTTGGAAAATAAAAATCCCCAGTCGCTAGACTAGGGACTAAGAGGCATCTTCATGTGATGAGCAGGTTCACACAACTCATCAAGGTCCGCTCCTGCGTTATGACCTCCTTATGCTCAATAGTAGTCCGAAGACTACCTATCGACTCATCGCATCTACTATTCTACTAGATAGAGTCACTTTTGTCAACAGCCAAAACGCTTTAACTTCATTTATACAAGTGTACAAGAATAACCTTGGTTTCCCAAGGTTATTTCGTTTCTATCATGCTAATTGCCGGGATTGAACCGGCGACCTCATCCTTACCATGGATGCGCTCTGCCAACTGAGCTAAATCAGCTTACCTAAAAAGTATACTATAGTTAGCAAAACTTGTCAAGTTTCCTTAGAAATTTTCCATAAGAAAAAGCCAGGTAATAGCTACCTAGCTTTTCTGGTTCTATTTAGTTAAATCGATTCGACGACCAATTTTTCCAATGATAATCGCTCCAATAATCAATGAGGCAAATTCACCGATTCCTGTTGTGAACCAAGTAAGGAAAAATGGTAATTGTGCTACGATATTCAATTCAGCAGCGATGGTAAACATTGAAATTGAAAAGAGAATTGAGAAGAAGAAATGATCTTTTCGAATCAATCCGTTAAAGAGGTAATCTTTGCTGTATTTTGCAAAAAGCCAAACACCTAGACTAAGAAATACTAGGGTTGATCCACCACCAACAAAGACATCTAGCAATCCAAAGCTAAAGAAATTAGCAATCATACAACCGATGGTAACTCCAATGATGTACTTGGGATTGTAAAAAGCCATAAAATTCATCATTTCTGAAATACGGAACTGATAAGCACCATAGCTAATGGTATTTAGAGGCGGTGTGACAGTCAAAACGACATAGATAGCAGCAACGATTGCAATATCTGCTACATCACGAATAGTTAATTTTTTCATCTTTTCTCCTTTGGCGGGTTGTCCGCGTGTAATATGCTTGGTGAAAGAAGCTAAGCACCAAGGGTTGCTTGAATCAACCTTACTAGTATAGCACAATAGCCTGCTTTATGCTATACTAAAATCATGAAAAAACGTATTCGATGTCTCTTGGATAATGAACTCTTTGCTTATCTCTTTTTTGGTATAGCGACTACTCTTGTTTCTATCCTATCCCGATTAGTCATTTATCAAGTAACTCATCAAGAACTCCTTGCAACTGTACTAGCAAATAGTATCGGTATCCTCTTTGCCTTTATCACAAATGATAGGATTGTATTTAAGCAAGCTAGGAAGAATTGGTCAAGACGTTTAGTAAAATTTACTCTAGCACGTCTCTTCACTTTTGGTCTTGACCTTGTCTTGACTTTTATTTTTGTTACACGTTTTCCAGAAATCATTGGACAGTTCGTTAACAATAATCTGGACTTAGTTAATGGAATTGAGACTTTATCGGCTCAAATTGCTATTATTATGTTAAATTATTTTTCAAGTAAATTGTATATTTTTAAGAAAACAAGGTAAATTTCAAGCATTAATCTTGCAATTTATTTGTAATTGAATTATAATAAATTTGAAATTATGGAAAGGAAATTATGAAAATGTTAAAAGATCTTAAAGCATTTTTACTTCGTGGTAATGTTGTTGACCTCGCTGTCGGTGTGATCATTGCCACTGCTTTTGGTGCAATCGTTACATCACTTGTTAATGATATCATCACTCCACTTATTTTGAACCCAGCCTTGGAAGCTGCGAAAGTACAAAACATCGCTGAGCTTGCTTGGAATGGTGTTACATATGGTAAATTCTTGAGCGCTGTTATCAACTTCCTAGTTATTGGTACTGTTCTCTTCTTCGTTATCAAAGGTATTGAAAAAGCTCAAAGTCTTACTAAGAAAGAAGAAGCTGCTGAGGAAGCTCCAGCTGGTCCAACTGAGTTGGAAGTACTTCAAGAAATCAAAGCTCTTCTTGAGAAAAAATAATCAATTAAAAGGATCTAGCACAAAGCTAAATCCTTTTTTCTTTACTCTTTCGGCAACTTGCCAGCTTTCTCTAGCATTTTCTTGATAAGATAAGGCATCTTAACATTTTCACGACCTTTTTTCTCAATTAGTTTTTTTACAAATTCTGGCATTTGTAAATCTTGAGATTCAGCCAAAATATTTTTCGTCTCATCTGAAGGAACTAACTCATCAAAGGTTTCTTCTTCTGGGAGAAATTCCTTAAATTCATTGTCCTCATTAGCTCTGACGGTATTGACCAAGGCATCAATCAAGCGAGAATCTGTATTTGGCATTGGTGGACGATGGTAGTTTACTCCAAATTCCTGACATAAGTCATAACATTCTACATCGTTGTCAAATAAAACTTCAATATGTTCACTGATAAAACTGATAGGAACAAAAATATAATGATCAGGATGTTCTGTCTGTTCTCTGAGATACTCTAAAACATCTGGCTTAATCCATGGAATACCGATATCACTTTCACTCTGCCAAGTATTGGTATATTGTTCTGAATTCAAGCCTAGTTTTTCAGCGACTAGCTTGCTATTTTCAAAAATTTGGTCAATATATGGGTCACCAAAATCCAAGGCAAAAATAGGGACGCTATGAGCTGAAAAGATGACTTTAAAACTATCCTGCTTTACTTCTTCTTTTAAAATCTTAGCAATTTCATCTGCCCAATAGTTTAAGAGCGCTTCTTCTTGATACCAATCCTTAATAACCAAAAATTGAATTTGTTTGCTTTCTAAAAATTTTTCATAACCCATGACAGAGTAGAAAGAATAATGAGGCTCCAAAATCAAGCAAATACACTGTTCAATGCCGTCTGCTTCCATCTGACCGATCACATCTGGAATAAAGGGTCTAGAAAACTTATTAGCAAAATAAACACTATATTCATTCCTCAGCCTAGCTTCTACCAAGGCAACCTCTTCACGAGTAATTTTTTGCAGAGGCGTGCCTCCAATTCGTACATAATTATCGTAGAGAGTTTGAATTTCGTGGTCTTGAGGTCTCACTCCACGACGAATATTTGTGAAAAAATCAGCCACACCTTCAAAGGTAATCTCTTCTGGCGAACCGAAAGTCATCATTAAAATTGCTTTTTTCATAATTGCTTCCTTGTGATATTTTTATCAAGTTTATTTTATCATGAATTCATTGATAAGTAAACGCCAACATAGCGAATTTCCCTAACTTCAGTCTTTTGTTTTTCTCTTCTTTCTATGATACAATGGAAAAAATGAATTAAAAAGGAGTTTTTATGACTTATCAAAATCTCTTGGACCGCTTCTTAACCTACGTTAAGGTCAACACGCGCTCTGATGAACACTCTACTACTACTCCAAGTACACAGAGTCAGGTTGATTTCGCAACCAATGTCCTGATTCCTGAAATGAAGCGTGTTGGACTTCAAAACGTCTACTACCTTCCAAATGGTTTTGCGATTGGTACCTTGCCAGCCAACGATCCGTCTTTAACACGTAAGATTGGCTTTATTTCCCACATGGATACTGCTGATTTTAATGCCGAAGGAGTCAATCCACAGGTAATTGAAAACTACGATGGTGGTGTGATTGAACTTGGAAATTCTGGTTTCAAACTCGATCCAGCTGACTTCAAGAGTCTTGAAAAATATACAGGACAAACACTCATCACAACCGACGGAACAACCTTGCTAGGTGCTGATGACAAGTCAGGGATTGCTGAAATTATGACAGCTATTGAATATCTGACTGCCCATCCTGAAATCAAACACTGTGAGATTCGTGTTGGTTTTGGTCCAGATGAAGAAATTGGTGTTGGTGCCAATAAATTTGATGCAGAAGATTTCGATGTAGATTTTGCCTATACTGTAGATGGCGGACCTCTCGGAGAACTTCAGTACGAGACTTTCTCAGCAGCTGGGGCTGAATTGCATTTCCAAGGACGCAATGTCCACCCTGGTACCGCCAAAGGGCAAATGGTCAACGCCCTTCAGTTAGCAATTGATTTTCATAACCAACTTCCAGAGAATGACCGTCCTGAGTTTACATCAGGTTACCAAGGCTTCTACCATCTTATGGATGTGACTGGAAGCGTTGAGGAGACGCGTGCAAGCTACATCATTCGTGATTTTGAAAAAGATGCCTTTGAAGCGCGTAAAGCAGCTATGCAGTCTATAGCTGATAAGATGAATCAAGAACTTGGTAGTGACCGTGTCAGTCTAAACTTGACAGACCAGTACTACAATATGAAAGAAGTCATTGAAAAAGATATGACTCCAATCACCATTGCCAAAGCTGTTATGGAAGATTTAGGGATCACGCCTATTATTGAACCAATCCGTGGTGGAACAGACGGCTCTAAAATTTCCTTTATGGGAATCCCGACTCCAAATATCTTTGCTGGTGGGGAAAACATGCATGGACGTTTTGAATACGTCAGCCTTCAGACTATGGAACGTGCAGTTGATACCATCATTGGTATCGTCGCTTATAAGGACTAAAAAAGACGAGGTAGCTCAGCTACTTCGCCTTTCTTTTTATTCTGCTGGTTTTTCTTGATTTCCAGCACTTGTTGTAGATTCTGCTGTTTCCTTTTCTGAAGTTGATTCACCTGGTTTAGAATCTGTTGTTTCCTTTTCTGAAGCTGATTCAGCTGGTTTAGAATCTGTTGCATTGCTCTGTTTGTTTTCGTCACTTACAGTTTCACTGTTAGATTCTACAGCTACGTTTGGTTGGTTCTCAGCACTTGTCTTATCACCATTTGATTCAGCATTTGTTGCTGGAGTTGCTTCTTCACTTGCACTTGATTTTGACTTGATTTCTTGATTCAAGACCAGAATAGCTTTTGTCAATTCAAGTAAAGCAGCTTTATCTTTACTCTTAGCAGAAAGTTGATCTAGTAGAGCATCCACCTTATCAAAGTCCGCATCAGAACCCTTATTGTTTTCTAAATAAGCATGAAGCGACATAAGAATATCGTAGAGTTTTTGATAAAGAACAAGCGTCTGAGGATCTTGCTCAGCATTTTCCTTCTCTTGTTGAAGGGCGCTAGCGATACGAGTCAAGACATCTTTCACCTGACTATTTACTTCATCCAAGTCAGCATCAGCCTTGTTTGTAGCAGCTTTGAGATTTTCTACTTCTTCTGCCAAAGATTGTCTAATGCCTTCTTCTTGGATTTGTTCCAAAAGTTGAGTTGCCTTGCTCAAGAGACTTTCTACTTGTTCCTTGCTAACATGATTGACATGCTCTTCAGGCATAAAGTCTCCGTACAATTCTTTCAAGAAGCCATAAATAGCTGTCTTAGCACTTTGATTATCGACTTTTTCAGTATCTAGAACTGTCTGACTTGATTTCGCATTAGTTGGTTGAGCTTTCAAAGCTTCTTCCACTTCTTGTTTTGCCTGATAGATGCTTGGGAATAATTTGTTCAATTCTGCTGCCTTAAGGAAGGATTGAGATTGATACAAGGTCCAAGTCAACTGAGCTACTTTGTTTCGAAGTTCATCACTCAAACGACCGTCATTTACGTGTTCGTAGAAATACTTGATGTATTCTACAGTTGTAACACCTGTTCGGTCATTAAAGTCTTGCAAGGCTTGAAGTTGTGATTCAACCGCTGCTAAACCAGCCTCATCTTTAGCTAACTTAGCTTCTTGAAGTTGAACGAGAAGGTCTTTCTTAGGAAGGCCATAAGAGTCTGTATCCAGGGTATTGATTTTATCAATCAAGGCCTGATATTTCTTATCTAAATCACTTGTTTCAACAGGTTTGACACTTTCATCAATATGGATATATTGCTTATCAAAGAGATTCAGTGTCGCAAGATAACCTGCTGTAGAGTTAGTTGCCAGTTTCTTCATGTTTTCAGTAAACTGACCTAAGGCTAACTCAATCTGTCTTTGTTCGATAGGCTTGTCTTTGTAGATGCTTCTGCTATCAGCTAAAAGTTGATCTACTTTTGCCAAAACTGCCTTCTCATCAAAAGCTCCAGGTTGATAGTTGGATTGGAGAGCTGGAATTTTGTTTTTCAAAGCTACTTCATAGCCCTTAGTTTGAACCTTGATGTAGTGATTGTGGT
>NZ_CAJZDT010000047.1:0-12031 GCF_915066115.1 uncultured Streptococcus sp.
GTAATTCTATTGTATATATTTTTTTATATATCATTTAAGTTTTTCAAAAATAAGTTTATTGCTATTGTTATCAATACAGTATTCATAATTGGTTATATTTGTTTAGCTATAAAATTAGGTTACGGTTTTTGGTGGTATAATAGTGTTTTCCCCTTCATAATTGGCTTAATATGGGCTAAAAATAAAGAGAAAATTGATGGAGTTTTAGATAGACATTATTTTATCATACTTGTTTTAGTAACTGTGTTACTCTTTATTTCACATCAATACGATATTTTGTTGAGGTATGTGCATTTAGAAGATAGTTATAGTTATGCGTTAGCTGCTAATTTAGATAATATTATTTTTACAATCTACTTTATTATTGTTTTTGTGAAAAAAATAAATTTTTCACATATATATTTGATTTTAATAGGTAGTATATCGTTTGAATTATATATGATACATGGATTAGTTATTTCTATGCTAGGAAAAACACTTGTGTCATCCAGAATAAATGATGTGATATTTACATTTTTTGTGCTGGTCCTTAGTCTAATTTTAGCTTGGATTATTAATAAATTAGTTAATAGAATTACAAAGAAAGTAAGTCTATTACAAAATCAAGAGTAAAGGAAATAAGTATGGAAAAAATTGTGGTTCAAGGTGGCGATAATCGTCTGGTAGGAAGTGTTACGATTGAAGGAGCAAAGAATGCAGTCTTGCCCTTGTTGGCAGCGACTATTCTAGCAAGTGAAGGAAAGACCGTCTTGCAGAATGTTCCTATCTTGTCAGATGTTTTCACTATGAATCAGGTGGTTCGTGGTTTGAATGCCAAGGTGGACTTTAATGAAGAAGCTCATCTTGTTGAGGTGGACGCGACTGGCGATATCACTGAGGAAGCTCCTTACAAGTATGTCAGCAAGATGCGCGCATCTATTGTTGTCTTGGGACCGATTCTTGCTCGTGTAGGTCATGCTAAGGTATCTATGCCAGGCGGTTGTACGATTGGTAGCCGTCCTATTGACCTTCATTTGAAAGGTCTGGAAGCTATGGGGGCTAAGATTAGTCAGACTGCTGGTTATATCGAAGCAAAGGCAGACCGCTTGCAGGGTGCTCATATCTACATGGACTTCCCGAGTGTTGGCGCTACGCAGAACTTGATGATGGCAGCAACTCTAGCTGATGGGGTGACAGTGATTGAAAATGCTGCGCGTGAGCCTGAGATTGTTGACCTAGCCATTCTCCTCAATGAAATGGGAGCCAAGGTCAAAGGTGCTGGTACAGAGACTATTACCATTACGGGTGTTGAGAAACTTCATGGTACAACTCACAATGTAGTCCAAGACCGTATCGAAGCAGGAACCTTTATGGTAGCTGCTGCCATGACTGGTGGTGATGTCTTGATTAAAGACGCTGTCTGGGAGCACAACCGTCCCTTGATTGCCAAATTGCTTGAAATGGGAGTGGAAGTGACAGAGGAGACTGAAGGGATTCGAGTTCGCTCTCAACTAGAAAATCTAAAAGCTGTTCATGTGAAAACCTTGCCACACCCAGGTTTTCCAACAGATATGCAGGCTCAATTTACAGCCTTGATGACCGTCGCAAAAGGGGAATCAACCATGGTGGAGACAGTTTTTGAAAATCGTTTCCAACACTTAGAAGAAATGAGACGTATGGGATTGCATTCTGAGATTATCCGTGATACGGCTCGTATTATTGGTGGACAACCTTTGCAGGGGGCAGAAGTTCTTTCTACTGACCTTCGTGCCAGTGCAGCCTTGATTTTGACAGGTTTGGTAGCACAGGGAGAAACCGTGGTCGGTAAATTGGTTCACTTGGATAGAGGTTATTACCGATTCCATGAGAAGTTGGCACAGCTAGGTGCTAAGATTCAGCGGATTGAGGCAAGCGATGAAGATGAGTAAGAAATCAAGCTATGTAATCAAGCGTTTACTTTTAGTCATTTTGGTACTGTTTTTAGGTGCTCTAGCCTTAGGAATCGGATTAATGGTAGGTTATGGAATCTTGGGCAAGGGTCAAGATCCATGGGCTATCCTGTCTCCGGCAAAATGGCAGGAATTAATTCATAAATTTACAGGAAATTAGGCTGGAGAACCAGTCTTTTTCTAGAGATAAGGAGAAAAATGGATAAAAAAACAAGACAGACACTGATCGGACTGCTAGTGTTATTACTCTTATCTGCGGGAAGCTATTATATCAAGCAGATGCAGTCGACACCTAATAGTCCCAAAACCAAGATTAGTCAGAAAAAACAAGCTTCTGAAGCTCCTAGTCAAGAATTGGCAGAAAGTGTCTTAACAGACGCAGTCAAAAGCCAAATAAAAGGGAGTATTGAGTGGAATGGCTCAGGTGCTTTTATCGTCAATGGTAATAAAACAAATCTAGATGCCAAGGTTTCAAGTAAGCCTTACGCTGATAATAAAACAAAGACAGTGGGCAAGGAAACAGTGCCAACCGTAGCAAATGCCCTCTTGTCTAAGGCTACTCGTCAGTACAAGAATCGTGAAGAAACTGGGAATGGTTCGACTTCATGGACTCCTCCAGGCTGGCATCAGGTCAAGAATCTAAAGGGTTCTTATACCCATGCGGTCGATAGAGGTCACTTGTTAGGCTATGCCTTAATCGGTGGCTTGGATGGTTTTGATGCCTCGACAAGCAATCCTAAAAACATTGCTGTTCAAACAGCTTGGGCAAATCAGGCTCAAGCCGAGGATTCGACTGGTCAAAACTACTATGAAAGCATGGTACGTAAGGCCTTGGACCAAAACAAGCGTGTCCGTTACCGTGTAACTCTTTATTATGCTTCAAACGAGGATTTAGTTCCTTCAGCTTCACAGATTGAAGCCAAGTCTTCAGACGGAGAATTGGAATTTAATGTCCTAGTTCCCAATGTTCAAAAGGGACTTCAACTGGATTACCGAACTGGAGAAGTAACGGTAACTCAGTAAAAGATAACATAAACTCCTATGTCACTTGTGGATATAGGAGTTCTTTTTTACTAGTTTAAGCAGGGCTACAATATACAATGATACTCAATGAAAATCAAATTGCAAACTAGGAAGCTAGCCACAGGTTGCTCAAAGCACAGCTTTGAAGTTGCAGATGAAGCTGACGTGGTTTAAAGTGAATTTCGAAGAGTATGAGAAAAAATAATATGTACTGGACTATATTTTGTGATATAATAGAGGGTAAGATACTATTTTAGGAGAAGAACTATGGAAGACCCAAGTAGTCAGAATTTGTTGCTACAATTTGTTTTATTGTTTATCTTGACAGTGTTAAATGCTTTTTTCTCAGCCACAGAAATGGCCATGGTTTCACTTAACCGTGCGCGGGTTGAACAAAAGGCAGAAGAAGGAGATAGACGCTATATCCGTCTGCTGAAGGTACTAGAAAATCCTAACCACTTTTTATCAACCATTCAAGTAGGGATTACCCTGATTACGATCTTATCAGGGGCGAGTTTGGCAGACACTCTGGGACGAGAAATTGCATCTTGGCTTGGAAATGGTGAAACATCTTATGCCGTTGCAAGTTTTCTATCTTTAGCATTTTTGACTTATATTTCCATCGTTTTTGGGGAATTGTATCCTAAAAGAATCGCTCTTAATCTAAAGGATGCCTTGGCGATTCGTACAGCGCCAGTTATCATTGGGCTTGGGAAACTAGTTAGTCCCTTTGTTTGGCTCTTGTCTGCATCTACCAATCTCTTGAGTCGCTTGACTCCTATGACCTTTGACGATGCTGATGAAAAAATGACCCGTGATGAAATTGAGTACATGTTGACAAATAGTGAAGAAACACTAGATGCTGACGAAATTGAAATGTTACAAGGAATCTTTTCACTGGACGAATTAATGGCCAGAGAAGTCATGGTTCCTCGAACGGATGCCTTTATGGTAGATATTCAGGATGATAGTCAAACCATCATCCAAAGTATTTTAAAACAAAATTATTCTCGTATCCCTGTCTATGATGGGGATAAGGACAATGTGATTGGGATTATTCATACCAAGAGTCTCCTTAATGCGGGCTTTGTGGACGGTTTTGACAATATTGTTTGGAAGAAAATCTTACAAGATCCTCTTTTTGTTCCTGAAACTATTTTTGTGGATGACTTGTTAAAAGAATTACGCAATACCCAAAGACAAATGGCGATTTTGTTAGATGAATACGGTGGAATGGCTGGTTTGGTGACACTTGAAGACCTCTTAGAGGAAATCGTTGGGGAAATCGATGACGAAACAGATAAGGCTGAAATCGAAGTTCATAAAATTGGAGAAGATACTTATATTGTTCAAGGTACCATGAATCTCAATGATTTTAATGACTACTTTGATGTTGAACTGGAAAGTGATGACGTTGATACCATCGCTGGTTACTATTTGACAGGAGTGGGGACCATTCCAACGACTGAAAAGCTCAGCTATGAGTTGGTAAGCCAAAACAAACAGCTTATCCTAACCAATGATAAAGTGAAAAATGGACGTGTTACCAAGGTAAAAGTCCAAATTACCGAAGTTGAAATAGAAGAAGAAACAGAGTAAACTAGAGGCTTTTGTCATCATGCGTGACAAAGCTTTTTTCAGTTGATTTTAAAAGGGAATAGTATCCTCGAAAAACTCAGTCCCCAAATCCGCCCCAAAACTTTTCTAAATCTATCCTTATTTATCCAAAGAAAAAGAAAAAAGCCCTTCAAATTGGGCTTTCTGTTCATGTGAAACCTGATAAATCAAGTTATAGAAGGCGGTAGACGGATTTGAACCGACGATCAAGCTTTTGCAGAGCCGTGCCTTACCACTTGGCTATACCGCCTTAACGTTTATTATTATACCTTGAAAATGATTTTCAGTCAATAGCTTTTTCAGATTTTTTGTGTCAATAAGCCTAAATATTCTGAAAATTCGTTTACTTTTCTTGAAATCTATGGTATAATTGATGATAACCTATACTTTATCAGAGGAGTAAATAAATGAAAAAAAGTAGAGTCTTTGTTGCAGCAGGAGTTGCTTTATTGGCAACAGGTGTGTTAGTAGCTTGTGGGAATTCAAAATCATCTGATTCGACAGCTCCAAAAACCTATGGCTATGTCTATTCGGCTGACCCAGAAACATTAGATTATATTATTTCTGGAAAAGAGAGTACGAAAGTGGCTACTTCAAACGGGATCGATGGCCTCTTCACAAATGACAAATACGGGAATTTGACTCCTGCGGTTGCAGAAGACTGGTCTGTATCAAAAGATGGATTGACATATACCTACAAAATTCGTAAAGGTGTCAAATGGATGACATCCGATGGTGAAGAATATGCCGAAGTGACTGCTAAAGACTTCGTGAATGGATTGAAACATGCGGCAGATAAGAAATCAGAAGCTCTATATCTAGCTGAAACTTCTGTTAAAGGTTTATCTGATTATTTGGCTGGGAATTCAAAAGATTTCTCTACAGTAGGTGTTAAAGCGGTTGATGACTATACTCTTGAGTATACTTTGAACCAACCAGAACCTTACTGGAACTCTAAGATGGTTTATTCAATTTTCTGGCCATTAAACGAAGAATTTGAAAAATCAAAAGGCTCTGATTTTGCTAAAGCGACAGATCCTACATCATTGCTATATAATGGACCTTTCTTGCTTAAAGGTTTGACTGCTAAATCTTCTATCGAATTTGCTAAGAACGAGCAGTACTGGGATAAAGAGAATGTTCATTTAGATACAGCAACACTTGCATATTTTGATGGTTCGGACCAAGAATCACTTGAGCGTAACTTTACAAGTGGAGCTTATAGTTTTGCTCGTCTTTACCCAACAAGTTCAAACTTCTCAAAGGTAGAGGAGTCATACAAGGATAATATTTTCTACACTCCGTCAGGAGCTGGTATTGGAGGTTTAGGTGTAAATATCGATCGACAAAATTACAAATATACATCTAAAACGACAGATGAAGAGAAAACATCTACTAAGAAAGCTCTTCTTAACAAAGACTTCCGCCAAGCCTTGAACTTTGCCTTTGACCGTACAGGTTATTCTGCTCAAGTTAACGGTAAAGAAGGTGCTCCTCTCGCAGTTCGTAATTTATTTGTGAAACCAGACTTTGTGACTGCAGGCGAAAAAACTTTCGGTGACTTGGTTGCTGAAAAAGTTAAGACTTATGGAGATGAGTGGAAAGATGTAAACTTTGCTGATGGTCAAGACGGTCTCTTTAACGCTGACAAAGCTAAAGCAGAATTTGCTAAAGCTAAAACTGCTCTGGAAGCAGAAGGTGTGAAATTCCCTATCCACTTGGATGTTCCAGTAGACCAAACCTCTAAAAACTTTGTCGCACGGATTCAGTCGTTCAAACAATCAGTTGAAAAAGTTTTAGGCGAAGAAAATGTTGTCATCGATATTCAACAAATTTCTAAAGATGAATTCTTTAATGCGACTTATTATGCTGCTAATGCGGCAGCTGAGGATTGGGATCTTTCAGGTGCGGTTGGATGGAATCCTGACTATGAAGATCCATCAACTTACCTTGATATCCTTAAATCAACTAATAGTGAGCAAACGAAAACTTATATGGGGTATGATGACCCATCAAATGCAGCTGCAGCTAAAGTTGGTGTGAAAGATTACGATAAATTGCTTGATGAAGCTGGAAAAGAAACAAGTGATCTTAACAAACGTTATGAAAAATATGCTGCTGCTCAAGCTTGGTTGACAGACAGTTCACTCTTCTTACCAGCTATGTCTTCTAGTGGTGCTGCACCATTCATTTCTCGTGTTGTACCATTCTCAGCTTCTTATAGCCAATCTGGAGACAAAGGTTCAAATCTCTACTTCAAATATATTCAGTTACAAGACAAAGTTGTAACAAAGGCTGATTATGAACAAGCTCGTGAGAAATGGATTAAAGAGAAAAAAGAATCAAACGAAAAAGTTCAAAAAGAATTGACTAAACACGTTAAATAAATAACTCTCAAGGGAACTTTCTCTCCATGAGGAGAAGGTTCTTTTGGGATTTAAAAAGGAAACGATATGAAGAAATATATTTTTATGCGTGTCTTGCGGTCATTGGTTTCTATCTTCTTAGTAACAACCTTGACTTACACGATTATCTATACAATGGTTCCTCGAAAATTGATTTTCAAACAGGATACCAACTATAACAAGATTGCGACAACTGCTGATAAGCGTGATAACTATGAGAACACTGTTTATGAGCGTATGGGCTATATCGAGTACTACGATACCAAGGAATTGCAAGAAAAAGCTAGCCAGATGGATGCTTCTGTAACAGTTGAAGCCAATGATACCAACAAGGCTATCTATGAAAAATACATCAAACAAATCGGTCATGGTTGGACCCTGGGAGAATTTACTGAAAGTGGCCAATTCTACGCTACACGTGAAATTCCAATTTTTGAACGTGTGTTTAAATTCTATGCAAACTTGCTTGATATCGACCACACAAACAAGATTCAGGACCCAGAAAATCCAAATTTGGAGCGTTATTTGCGTTTTGAAAATGATCCCGCTATCGGCTGGTCTCTGGTAGGTTCAGGGACTAAACACAAGTACCTCTTGTACTTCAATAGTCAGTTCCCATTTGTTCACCAAAACTTTGTGAACTTGAATTTGGGTGATTCATATCCAACTTATGCTAATACTCCTGTGCTTCAAGTTATCACACAAGGACAAGGTCAAACTAAGACATCAGAAGTGCAATTCCCAACTGGTAAGAAAACATCTTCAGTTAATATCTACTCAAGAACCTACAAATCGCCTAGTCAGGCTGATTCTCGTGAAGTAGCTAACTATGGGAAAGATGACCCATATACTGCAACTGAAAGCAACTACCAATATCCTTCTATGATTGCTAGCTCTGCAGTCGTTGGATTGATTGGTTTGGTGATTTCTTATGCGATTGCCGTGCCACTTGGTTCAGCTATGGCTCGCTTCAAGAATACTTGGATTGATAGCTTCTCAACAGGGTTTTTGACCTTCTTGATGGCCCTTCCAACCATTGCCTTGGTTTACATTGTTCGTTTGATTGGATCATCAATTGGTCTTCCAGATTCATTCCCTATCTTGGGTGCTGGAGATTGGCGTTCGTATGTTTTACCAGCAGTTATCCTTGGTTTATTGGGTGCTCCTGGTACAGCTATTTGGATTCGTCGTTACATGATTGACTTGCAATCACAGGACTTTGTTCGTTTTGCTCGTGCAAAAGGTTTGTCTGAAAAAGAAATTTCAAACAAACACATCTTTAAAAATGCCATGGTTCCGCTGGTTTCAGGAATTCCTGGTGCTGTTATCGGGGTTATCGGTGGTGCAACCCTTACTGAAACAGTCTTCGCTTTCCCAGGTATGGGTAAAATGTTGATTGACTCTGTAAAAGCATCTAATAACTCTATGGTCGTAGGTCTTGTCTTCATCTTTACATGTATTTCTATCTTCTCACTTCTTTTGGGAGATATTTGGATGACTATTATTGACCCACGTATTAAATTGACTGAGAAAGGAGGCAAATAATGTCTACAATCGATAAAGAAAAATTTCAGTTCGTAAAACGTGACGATTTTGCCTCTGAAGCCATTGATGCGCCAGCCTATTCATACTGGGGCTCAGTGTTTAGACAATTTATGAAGAAGAAATCAACTGTAGTCATGTTGGGAATCTTGGTAGCTATCATTTTGATGAGTTTCATCTACCCAATGTTTTCTAAGTTTGATTTCAATGATGTCAGCAAAGTAAACGACTTTAGTGCTCGTTATATCAAGCCAAATGCTGAGCATTGGTTCGGTACAGACAGTAACGGTAAATCTCTCTTTGACGGTGTCTGGTTCGGAGCTCGTAACTCTATCCTCATTTCTGTGATTGCGACAGTGATTAACTTGGTTATCGGTGTTTTTGTCGGTGGTATTTGGGGAATTTCAAAATCAGTTGACCGTGTGATGATGGAAGTTTATAATGTCATCTCAAACATCCCATCTCTTTTGATTGTCATTGTCTTGACTTACTCAATCGGAGCTGGATTCTGGAATCTGATTTTTGCTATGAGTGTGACTACTTGGATTGGTATTGCTTACTCAATTCGTATTCAGATCATGCGTTATCGTGACTTGGAGTATAACCTTGCTTCACGTACACTTGGAACACCAACCTTTAAGATTGTTGTAAAAAACATTATGCCACAATTGGTATCTGTTATCGTTACGACGACATCTCAAATGCTTCCAGCCTTTATCTCATACGAAGCTTTCCTTTCATTCTTTGGACTTGGATTGCCGATTACAGTTCCAAGTTTAGGTCGTTTGATTTCAGATTACTCTCAGAACGTAACGACAAATGCATACCTCTTCTGGATTCCATTGACAACTCTTGTCTTGGTATCCTTATCCCTTTTCGTAGTTGGTCAAAACTTAGCGGATGCTAGTGATCCACGTACACATAGATAGGAGTAGAAATGACAAAAGAAAAAAATGTAATTTTGACTGCTCGCGATATTGTCGTGGAATTTGACGTTCGTGACAAAGTATTGACAGCCATTCGCGGCGTTTCCCTTGAACTAGTTGAAGGAGAAGTATTAGCCTTGGTAGGTGAGTCAGGATCAGGAAAATCTGTTTTGACAAAGACTTTCACAGGTATGCTTGAAGAAAATGGTCGCATTGCCCAAGGTAGCATTGACTACCGTGGTCAAGATTTGACAGCTTTATCTTCTCACAAGGATTGGGAACAAATTCGTGGCGCTAAGATTGCGACTATCTTCCAAGATCCAATGACTAGTTTGGACCCAATTAAAACAATTGGTAGTCAGATTACAGAAGTTATTGTAAAACACCAAGGAAAAACAGCTAAAGAAGCGAAAGAATTGGCCATTGACTACATGAATAAGGTTGGGATTCCAGATGCAGATAGACGTTTTGATGAATACCCATTCCAATATTCTGGAGGAATGCGTCAACGTATCGTTATTGCGATTGCTCTTGCCTGCCGACCTGATGTCTTGATTTGTGATGAGCCAACGACTGCCTTGGATGTGACCATCCAAGCTCAGATTATTGATTTGTTGAAATCTTTACAAAACGAGTACCATTTCACAACAATCTTTATCACCCACGACCTTGGTGTGGTGGCAAGTATTGCAGATAAGGTAGCGGTTATGTATGCAGGAGAAATCGTTGAGTATGGAACTGTTGAGGAAGTCTTCTATGACCCTCGCCATCCATATACATGGAGTCTCTTGTCTAGCTTGCCTCAGCTTGCTGATGATAAAGGGGATCTTTACTCAATCCCAGGAACACCTCCGTCACTTTATACTGACCTGAAAGGGGATGCCTTTGCCTTGCGTTCTGACTATGCAATGCAAATTGACTTCGAACAAAAAGCTCCTCAATTCTCAGTATCAGAGACACATTGGGCTAAAACTTGGCTACTTCATGAGGATGCTCCAAAAGTAGAAAAACCAGCTGTGATTGCAAATCTCCATGATAAGATTCGTGAAAAAATGGGATTTGCCCATCTGGCTGACTAGGAGGAAGGAAATGTCTGAAAAATTAGTAGAAATCAAAGATTTAGAAATTTCCTTCGGTGAAGGAAGTAAGAAGTTTGTCGCAGTTAAAAATGCTAACTTCTTTATCAACAAGGGAGAAACTTTCTCGCTTGTAGGTGAGTCAGGTAGTGGGAAAACAACTATTGGTCGTGCCATCATCGGTCTTAATGATACAAGTAATGGGGATATCATTTTTGATGGTCAAAAGATTAATGGTAAGAAATCGCGTGAACAAGCTGCAGAATTGATTCGTCGTATCCAGATGATTTTTCAAGATCCTGCCGCAAGTTTGAATGAACGTGCGACTGTTGATTATATTATTTCTGAAGGTCTTTACAATCATCATCTGTTCAAGGATGAAGAAGAACGTAAAGAGAAAGTTAAAAATATTATCCGTGAAGTGGGGCTTCTTGCTGAGCACTTGACTCGTTACCCTCATGAATTCTCAGGTGGTCAACGTCAACGTATCGGTATTGCCCGTGCCTTGGTCATGCAACCAGACTTTGTTATTGCGGATGAGCCCATTTCAGCCTTGGACGTTTCTGTGCGTGCTCAAGTCTTGAACTTGCTCAAAAAATTCCAAAAAGAACTTGGTTTGACCTATCTCTTCATCGCCCATGACTTGTCTGTCGTTCGCTTTATTTCAGATCGTATCGCAGTTATTTACAAGGGTGTTATTGTAGAGGTTGCAGAAACAGAAGAATTGTTTAACAATCCAATTCATCCATATACTCAAGCCTTGCTTTCAGCGGTACCAATCCCAGATCCAATCTTGGAACGTAAGAAGGTCTTGAAGGTTTACGACCCAAGTCAACACGACTATGAGACTGATAAGCCATCTATGGTAGAAATCCGTCCAGGTCACTATGTTTGGGCCAATCAAGCAGAACTTGCTCGTTACAAGGAAGCTCTTAAAAAATAATTAGATTCGGAGAGGACCAAAAGGTCTTCTCATTTTTAATAGAAAAATTCCCCTTCTACTAGCTTGTAAAAGGGGAAATGTATTATAATTAGCGTTTAGACCAAGTGCGTTTCATAAAGAGTAGCAAAATTGGGTATATCTCTAAGCGACCTGCAATCATTGCAAAGGAGAGGAGGATTTTAGAGATGGGACTAAAGATGGCAAAACTCGAGGTTGTACCTAGAATAGGTCCGATATTGTTAAAACAGCTGAAGACAGCACTGGTCACGACTAGAAAATCATTGCTATCAAGACTGACGATAAAGATGAGAGAGAGGATAATCATCATATAGATGGCAAAATACTTAAGAATCTTGTGCTGAGTATCCTTATCAATCACAGTTTTATTAACATGTAGAGTCAAGACACGGTGAGGGGATAAGATGGACAGAATCTGATTTTTAGCAATTTTTGTGAGGATAAGTCCTCTGATCACCTTAAGACCACCTGCAGTTGAGCCAGCTGAGCCACCGATTGCCATGAGGAAGAGGAGGATAAACTGGGAGAAGAGAGGCCAGTTGGTGATATCTCC
>NZ_CAJZDT010000048.1:0-11850 GCF_915066115.1 uncultured Streptococcus sp.
TCACGCCAATTTTTCTAACGGTCGCTTTGTTCGAAATCTATATGAAGATTTAATAATGAATCAAGCTGTCCGACTTAACCAAAGTGAAGCTGTGAATTTAAAAGAATTAACTTTGTTGATTAAAGATGATTTTTGTTTAGATGAAAATCGTTCTAGTGACATAGATTTATAATCAAATGAAATAATGAATCTTCAAGCTGTTTATGAATGTATTATTGACCGTTGCAGATAATTTACGAATCTGAACCCTTGTATCCGCAAGGGTTTTCTTCTTGCCTTTCTTTTATGGTAAAATGTTGATAGCGAAATTGCTTGATATTCTTCAATCTTACAAAAATGTAAGATTAAAGTCTCTTTTGTAAGGTTAGGTTATGGCAAGCGATCTTTTTTTGATGTAAACTAGACTCATAAAGAACAAAGGAGTAACATCATGAAACAAATCTTACATAAGAAAACAAGAAAACCAAGCCACAAAGATATCGAGCGCGTTCAGCTGGGATGCGCTATGATGCAAGCAACATTTCATTTGATGGGATATTAAGAAAGGAGATTCTCATGACACTTTTAGATGTAAAACACGTTCAAAAAATTTACAAAACACGTTTTCAGGGCAACCAAGTAGAGGCCCTCAAGGACATTCACTTTACCGTGGAAAAGGGTGACTACGTTGCCATCATGGGTGAGTCTGGTTCTGGTAAATCAACTCTTCTCAATATTCTAGCTATGCTGGATAAACCAACTCGTGGTCAGGTTTACTTGAATGGAACTGACACCGCAACCATTAAAAATTCACAGGCTTCTAGCTTCCGTCGTGAAAAGCTGGGCTTTGTCTTCCAAGACTTTAACTTGCTAGATACTCTCTCTGTAAAAGATAATATCTTGCTTCCGCTTGTCTTGTCAAGAAGACCTATTACGGAGATGATGAAGAAATTGGTGGTGACAGCTGAGAATCTAGGCATCAACCAATTACAAGAGAAGTACCCTTACGAGATTTCTGGTGGTCAGAAACAGCGTGTAGCAGTAGCCCGCGCCATCATCACAGAACCTGAAATTCTCCTTGCGGATGAGCCAACAGGAGCTCTTGACTCCAAGTCCTCTGCAGCCTTACTTGATGTCTTTGATGAAATCAATGAGCGTGGCCAAACTATTCTCATGGTAACCCACTCAACAGCAGCAGCTAGCAGAGCTAAACGTGTACTCTTTATCAAAGACGGCATTCTTTACAACCAAATCTACCGTGGAGAGAAGACAGAACGTCAGATGTTCCAAGAAATTTCTGATACCTTGACTGTCATGGCAAGCGAGGTGAATTAGTATGTTTCGATTAACCAATAAGTTAGCGGTATCGAACTTGATTAAAAACCGCAAACTCTACTATCCTTTTGCGCTGGCTGTTCTCTTGGCAGTCACCGTCACCTATCTCTTTTACTCTCTAACCTTCAATCCCAAGATTTCGGAAATCCGTGGAGGGACAACCATTCAAGCTACTCTTGGATTTGGTATGTTTGTCGTCACCCTTGCGTCAGCTATTATCGTCCTTTATGCAAATAGTTTTGTTATGAAAAACCGTTCCAAGGAACTAGGGATTTATGGCATGTTGGGCTTGGAGAAGCGCCATCTAATCAGTATGACCTTTAAAGAGTTAGTGCTATTTGGAATTCTAACTGTTGGAGCAGGTATCGGTATTGGAGCCTTATTTGACAAGTTGATTTTTGCATTCTTGCTCAAACTGATGAAATTGAAGGTTGAACTGGTCGCCACCTTCCAGATGAAAGTTGTCATTACAGTACTTGTTGTCTTTGGATTGATTTTCCTAGGCCTCATGTTCCTGAATGCCCTTCGAATCGCCCGTATGAATGCCCTCCAGCTCTCGCGTGAGAAAGCAAGCGGAGAGAAAAGAGGTCGTTTCCTACCTCTCCAAACTATTCTTGGTTCCATAAGTTTAGGGATTGGCTATTATCTTGCCCTTACGGTAACCGATCCTCTTACAGCCCTAACAACTTTCTTCCTAGCTGTTTTACTGGTTATCTTTGGGACCTATCTCTTGTTCAATGCAGGAATTACAGTCTTCCTCCAAATCTTAAAGAAAAACAAGAAATACTATTACCAACCTAATAACCTGATCTCAGTGTCTAACTTGATTTTCCGTATGAAGAAAAATGCGGTTGGACTAGCAACTATCGCTATCTTGTCAACAATGGTTTTGGTAACCATGTCAGCAGCGACAAGCATTTTCAATTCCGCAGAAAGCTTAAAAAAAGTTCTAAATCCGCATGACTTTGGAATTACTGGAAAAAATGTTGAAAAAGAAGATTTGGACAAACTCTTGAGCCAGTTTGCAAGTGACAAAGGTTATAGTGTCAAAGAGAAAGAAGTTCTTCGTTACAGTAACTTTGGTATTGCAAATCAAGAAGGAACCAAGTTAACTATTTTTGAAAAAGGACAAAACCGTGTCCAACCAAAAACAGTTTTCATGGTATTTGACCAAAAAGATTATGAAAATATGACTGGTCAAAAACTGTCTCTATCAGGAAATGAGGTCGGTCTCTTTGCCAAAAATGACGGACTGAAAGGACAGAAAGTACTAACTCTAAATGATCATCAATTTTCTGTCAAAGAAGAATTTAATAAAGATTTTATTGTCAACCATGTCCCAAATCAGTTTAATATTTTGACTACTGATTACAATTACCTTGTTGTACCTAATTTACAAGCCTTTTTGGATCAATTCCCAGATTCGGCTATCTATAATCAGTTTTACGGCGGTATGAATGTAAATATCAGTGAAGAAGAACAACTCAAGGTCGCTGAAGAGTATGAAAACTACCTCAATCAGTTTAATGCTCAATTAAACACAGAAGATAGCTATGTTTATGGTAGCAATCTAGCAGATGCTCGTTCTCAGATGAGTGTCCTCTTTGGTGGTGTCTTCTTTATCGGTATTTTCCTATCCATTATCTTTATGATCGGAACCGTTCTGGTCATCTACTACAAACAAATTTCTGAAGGCTATGAAGACCGTGAGCGCTTTATTATCTTGCAGAAAGTCGGTTTAGATCAAAAGCAAATCAAGCAAACCATCAACAAACAGGTTTTAACTGTTTTCTTCCTTCCTTTGCTTTTTGCCTTCATACATCTAGCCTTTGCCTACCATATGCTTAGTCTGATTTTAAAAGTGATTGGTGTAATAGATACGAATATGATGTTGATTGTGACCTTGTCTATCTGCGCTATCTTCCTCATCGCCTATGTGCTGATTTTTATGATTACTTCTAGAAGCTATCGCAAGATTGTGCAAATGTAAAAAAAGATACCTCGACTTCAAAATCGAGGTATTTCTTGTCTTCTAAATGCTGAAAAGTTGTCCGAGCAGGAAGGTAACTCCCATGGTTAAAAGACCAATAGCAAGGTTCCGAACCATAGCTGTTTTGGTTGGGGCTTTTCCAAGTTTGGCACTAGTGTAACCAGTGAGAAGAAGGGCCACACCGACGATAAGTACAGTAGCAGGGATGCGGTATTCACTTGGGAAAATGGTAATTGAAAGCATTGGTGGTAAGCTACCAAGGAAAAAAGAAATAAAGCTAGAAATGGCAGCGTGCCAAGGCTTGGTAAATTCTTCATACTCAATCCCATATTTTTCCTCTACCAAAGCCTTGAGGGGATTATTTAAAAAGGCTTTGTTGGTGAGAAGTTGGGCTGATGTTTCACACTCACCATTTTGGATATAAGCAGCATAGAGAGATTTTTTAGCTAGTTCCATATCTTGGTCTAGCAAGACTTGCTCACGCGCAACGGCTGCTTCCTCGGTATCTTTTTGAGTTGAAACGGACACATATTCTCCACCAGCCATTGAAAAGGCACCTGCCAAAATAGCTGCAAAGCCTGATAAAAAGATAATCCAGATATTGGTCGTGGCACTAGCAACCCCGATAACCACACCAGCAATGGAAATAATTCCATCATTAGCACCAAGAACACCAGCACGCAGGATATTTAAACGACCTGCAAAATTTGAATCGATTTCGTGATTTGTTTCTGACATACTATTCTCCTTTTTATCCAGTATAAAGGAAACAGCTAATGAAATCAATCTTTTAAAAGTATCTGAAAAAAGTTGCACGATTTTAATTTTACGAGTTTTTTAAAAGATAGAAACAGCACTAGCTAGTAGAGAAGGATAAAAGAGAAGCAAAGCTGATAGACTAGTCCTTTTTCTACTTATCTATGGTATAATAGGAGGTAGATTTACTAATCGGAGTAAGAAAGATTTTATGATTAAACTAGTAGCAACAGATATGGACGGAACCTTCCTAGATGGGAATGGACGCTTTGATATGAACCGCCTCAAGTCTCTTTTGGCTTCCTACAAGGAAAAAGGGATTTACTTTGCGGTGGCTTCAGGTCGGGGATTTCTGTCTCTAGAAAAATTATTTGCTGATGTTCGTGACGACATTATTTTCATCGCGGAAAATGGCAGTTTGGTCGAATATCAAGGTGAGGACTTGTATGAAGCGACCATGTCTCGTGAGTTTTATTTGACGACTTTTGAAAAGCTGAAAACGTCACCTTATGTAGATATCAATAAATTGCTCTTGACTGGTAAGAAGGGATCTTATGTGCTAGCTACGGTTGATGCGACCTATTTGAAAGAGAGCCAGCATTATAATGAAAATATCCAAAAAGTAGCGAGTTTAGAAGATATCACAGATGATATTTTCAAATTTACTACCAACTTCACAGAAGAAACGCTTGAAGCTGGGGAAGCTTGGGTAAACGAAAATGTCTCTGGTGTTAAGGCCATGACAACTGGCTTTGAATCCATTGATATTGTTCTGGACTATGTCGATAAGGGTGTTGCCATTGTTGAATTAGCTAAAAAACTTGGTATCACAATGGATCAGGTTATGGCTTTTGGAGACAATCTAAATGACTTGCATATGATGCAGGTTGCGGGGCATCCTGTAGCTCCTGAAAATGCACGACCTGAAATTTTAGAATTAGCTGAGACAGTGATTGGTCACCATAAGGACCAGTCGGTTATAGCTTATATGGAGGGCTTATAATGGCAGATATAAAATTGATTGCATTGGACTTGGACGGGACCTTGTTGACTACTGATAAAAGGCTGACGGATCGCACCAAGGCAACCTTGAAAGCTGCGCGTGATCGTGGTATCAAGGTTGTATTGACAACTGGTCGTCCCTTAAAAGCTATGGATTTCTTTCTCCATGAGCTAGGGACTGACGGCCACGAAGATGAGTATACGATTACTTTTAATGGTGGATTAGTTCAGAAAAATACAGGTGAAATCCTTGATAAGACAGTTTTTTCATATGATGATGTGGCACGTTTGTATGAGGAAACAGAGAAATTATCACTGCCTCTTGATGCTATTTCAGAAGGAACTGTTTATCAAATTCAATCTGACCAAGAAAGTCTTTATGCCAAATTCAATCCAGCATTGACCTTTGTTTCAGTGGACTTTGAAGACTTATCTAGTCAAATGACTTACAATAAATGCGTGACTGCCTTTGCTCAAGAACCCTTGGATGCAGGCATTCAGAAGATTTCTCCAGAATTGTTTGACCAATATGAAATCTTTAAATCACGTGAAATGTTGCTAGAGTGGTCACCAAAGAATGTTCATAAAGCAACAGGCTTGACCAAACTAATCAGCCATCTTGGAATCAACCAAAGCCAAGTTATGGCTTGTGGCGACGAGGCCAATGACCTCTCTATGATTGAATGGGCAGGGCTCGGTGTTGCCATGCAAAACGCTGTTCCTGAAGTCAAGGCAGTCGCAAATGTAGTGACGCCAATGACCAATGATGAAGAAGCTGTCGCCTGGGCTATCGAAGAATATGTGCTAAAGGAGAACTAAGATATGGGATTATTTGACCGCCTATTCGGAAAAAAAGAAGAACCTAAAATCGAAGAAGTTGTAAAAGAAGCTCTGGAAAATCTTGATTTGTCTGAAGATGTTGAGCCTGCCTTAACAGAAGCTGAGGAAGTTTTTCAAGAAGAAGCAGAGGTTGAAAGTTCTGAAGAAGCTGTGTTTAAAGAAGACGAAAATCAAGAGACAGTTGAAGAAAATAACAATTTAGAGCCAGTTGTAAAAGTTCCTCAAGAAGAAATAGAAGAATTACCAAACTCAGAAGAAGTCTCATATGAAGAGAAGGTTGAGCACGAAGGAACTGTAGAAGAAAATAGTTCTGAAGTTCTTGAAGCAGAAACGCCTCAAGTAGAAGAGACTGTTCAGGAAAAATATGACCGCAGTCTTAAGAAAACTCGTACAGGCTTCGGAGCTCGCTTGAATGCCTTCTTTGCTAATTTCCGCTCTGTTGACGAAGAATTTTTCGAGGAGTTGGAAGAACTGCTGATCATGAGTGACGTTGGTGTCCAGGTGGCTTCTAATTTAACAGAGGAGTTACGCTACGAAGCTAAGCTCGAAAACGCCAAGAAACCTGATGTACTTCGCCGTGTCATCATTGAAAAATTGGTCGAGCTCTATGAGAAAGACGGTAACTACGATGAAAGTATCCACTTCCAAGATGGCTTGACAGTCATGCTCTTCGTCGGTGTGAATGGTGTTGGGAAAACAACTTCTATCGGGAAACTAGCTCACCGCTACAAACAAGCTGGTAAGAAGGTCATGCTGGTTGCGGCAGATACCTTCCGTGCAGGGGCTGTAGCCCAGCTAGCTGAATGGGGCCGTCGTGTGGACGTTCCAGTTGTGACTGGACCTGAAAAAGCTGATCCAGCCAGTGTGGTCTTTGATGGAATGGAACGTGCCGTAGCTGAAGGTATCGATATTCTTATGATTGATACCGCTGGTCGTCTACAAAACAAGGACAACCTTATGGCTGAGTTGGAGAAGATTGGACGCATCATAAAGCGTGTTGTTCCAGAGGCGCCGCATGAAACCTTCTTGGCTCTTGATGCATCAACAGGTCAAAATGCCCTGGTACAGGCCAAAGAATTTTCAAAAATCACGCCATTAACTGGAATTGTCTTGACTAAGATTGATGGAACTGCTCGTGGTGGTGTAGTATTAGCCATCCGTGAAGAACTCAATATTCCTGTAAAATTGATTGGTTTTGGTGAAAAAATCGATGATATTGGAGAGTTTAACTCAGAAAACTTTATGAAGGGTCTCTTGGAAGGCTTAATCTAATCAAAAGCAAAAATCCTGCAAGGCAATCTTGCAGGATTTTTTTATTCTAAACGACAATCTTGACGATAGGCGATATCTGGTTGCCAAGTCCATTTGGCACCGAATTTTTCAAGTAAGTCAAAGCTTGCTTGAGGTCCCATGCTTCCAGCTTTATAGTCATGAAGTGGGGCACCATTTTCAGCCCAGAGCTCTTCGATACGGTCAATCAATTTCCATGACGCACCAACTTCATCCCAGTGGCTAAAGTTAGTTGAGTTGTTATTTAAGACATCATAAATCAATTTCTCGTATGGTTCTGGAGAAGCACCAGTTGCGGTCGCATCTGTACGGTAATCAAGTGAGTTGGGAGCCAAGTTGAATTCTTCTCCTACTTGCTTCCCATTTAGGCTAAGAGAGAAGCCTTCTGTTGGTTGGATATAGATGGTCAAGATGTTTGGAGCAAGTGGCTCACCAAAGATAGAATCCATTTGTTTAAAGACGATGTTGACATGAGTTCCTTTTTCAGTTAGACGTTTACCAGTACGGAAGAAGAAAGGAACACCACGGAATCGATCGCTGTCTACAAAGAAGGCACCAGATGCAAAAGTTTCAGTTGTTGATTCTGGATTTACATTTGGTTCGCTACGATAAGAGATATATTTCATGCCATCAATCTTACCTGAACGGTATTGGCCACGGATAAAGTGTTCTTTAAGCTCTTCATCTGTTGGATGATAGAGGTTTTTAAAGACCTTAATCTTTTCGGCACGAATCTCGTCTTTTGTGAAGCTTGCTGGCTTGTCCATGGCAAGGAGGGAAAGCAATTGTAGAGTGTGGTTCTGTACCATGTCACGGAGGGCACCAGATTGATCATAGTAGCCACCACGTTCTTCTACGCCTAAGCGCTCCGCAAAGGTAATTTGAACATTATCGACAAAGTCCTTGTTCCACACATTTTCAAAAATCAAGTTTGCAAAGCGAACTGCAAAGATACTTTGGATCATTTCCTTACCAAGATAATGGTCGATACGGAAAATTTGTTCTTCGTCAAATGTTGCTAGGAGCTCGTCATTCAACTTGCTTGCAGTTGCGTAATCTGTACCAAATGGTTTTTCAACGATTAAGCGTTCAAAACCTTTACCGTCAACAATGTTTTCAGACTTGAGGTGTTTGGCAATAGTTCCAAAGAACTGAGGTGCCATAGACAAGAAGAAGAGCTTGTTGTGTTCAGCTTGGTACTTGTCATTTAGTTCAGACTGCAATTGACGTAAAGCAATGTAGTGCTCTGTATCATTGACATCATGACTTTGATAGTAGAAGTGACTAGCGAACTCCTGAGCCTGTTCGGTACTATCTGCCAAATCAAGGATCGATTCGACTACAACAGATTCAAAATATTCCTTGCTCCAAGGACGACGAGCAGTTCCAATGACTGCAAAGTGCTCGGAAAGATTGCCGGATTTATAAAGTCTAAAAAGGGAAGGGTAGAGCTTGCGTTTAGCCAGGTCTCCACTCGCACCGAAAATTGTAACAATAACCTTAGATGACATCTAGCTACCTAATTTCTATTTTTATTCCTAGTCTTGCTAGGTATGAGGAAATCTCATTTCATAAATTTAATTCTAACATAATTTTCCGAAAAATCAAAAAATCCAATACGAGATTGAAAAAAACTGCAAGGAAATCCTTACAGTTTGAGTTTAGACGTTTAAGACCTTGTCCAAGAAATCTTTCAGACGTGGGTGTTGTGGGTTATCAAAGATTTGATCAGGTGTTCCGTCTTCAAGGAATTCACCATCTGCAGTAAAGATAACGCGGTTGGCAACCTGACGAGCAAATCCCATCTCATGGGTTACGATAATCATGGTCATGCCTTGCTCAGCCAATTCTTTCATAACGTTTAGTACGTCTCCAACCATCTCAGGGTCAAGGGCAGAAGTTGGTTCATCAAAGAGCATGATGTCTGGATTCATTGCTAGTCCACGAGCGATGGCCACACGTTGTTTTTGACCACCTGATAGGCTATCTGGGTTGGCATTAGCTTTATCTGCTAGCCCAACCTTGTCAAGCAACTCCATTCCCAATTTCTCAGCTTCTTCCTTAGTCATCAACTTGTGCTCAATAGGAGCAAAGGTAATGTTGTCTAATACAGACATGTGTGGGAAGAGGTTGAAGTGTTGGAAAACCATTCCGATATTTTCACGGACGTGGTCAACGTTGGTAGTTTTTTCAGTTAAGTCATAACCGTTCACAGTGATGTGACCGCTAGTAACTTCTTCTAGAAGATTGAGGCTACGGAGGAAAGTTGACTTACCAGAACCTGAAGGGCCGATGATACAAACAACATCTCCTTCATAGAACTTAGTCGTAATTCCTTTTAGGACTTCATTTTTTCCATAGTGCTTGTGTAAATCATTTACATCAATTTTTAATTTTGCCATTAACGAATCCTCTTTTCTAAGCGTTTCGCTAGTCTAGTCAAAAGTGTGATAATTACAAGATAGAAGATAGCAAGGATTGCATACATCTTGAAACTTTGGTAGTTACGGGCGATGATAATCTTACCAGTTTGGAAGAGTTCAACCAAACCGATAGCAGATACGATGGTTGTATCTTTAAGAGCGATAACGAATTGGTTAACAAAGTTTGGCAACATCAATTTAGTTGCTTGTGGCAAGATAATCTTACGCATGGTTTTTCCATAAGAGATACCCAAGCTTCGGCTGGCTTCCATTTGACCAACTGGAACGGCCTGAATACCACCACGAACGATTTCAGCGATATAAGCCGCTGCATTGAGTGAGAGGGCGATAGTCCCAGCTACGAAGTCGTTAATTGGACTTTGTTGGCCTGTGATAGACTCGATGAAGTTTGGAATTCCCCAGAAGATGAAGGCTGCAAGAATCATCAAAGGAATACCACGGATAACGTCAACGAAAATCTCAGAGATCACACGAAGAGATTTGTATGGGCTAACGCTAAACATACCGAAGATAATCCCGATAACAATAGCAATAGCAAATGAGATAAGAGCTAGAGCAAGAGTGATACCAAGCCCGCTAAGGAGTTGTTTGTAGTTGTTTTGAAGCAATCCCCAGATAGTTGTCTCATCAACAGTGCTTGTTGAAGCGGTTGAAGACTCACTAGCTAGGTATTTATCAAGAATCTTTTGGAATTCTCCGTTTGCTTTAAGGTTTGCAAGTCCGTTGTTGAACATTTGAATCAATTCTGGATTTGCTCCTTTTTTAACGGCAAAGGCTGTTTCACCGATTGGAGTTCCAGCGATTGGTGTTTTCAATTTTTGTCCTTGGCTGATAGAATATTTGAGAACAGGTTCATCATCCATAACGGCATCAATGGCACCAGTGTTTAAACTGTCATACATTGAAGAACCATCAGCAAAGGTTTTGATTTTGTAGCCGTATTTGCTTTGATTTTCTGTTAGGAAGGTTTGAGAAGCCGTTCCGTTTTTAACACCAACTGTCTTCCCTTTCAAATCTTCATAAGAAGCAATGGTGCTTGATTCTTTGACACCAAGGATAGTATTAGCAGTGTAGTATGATTCTGAGAAGTCAAAAGTTGCCTTACGAGCATCTGTGACAGACATACCAGCAATGATACCATCTGCTTGACCAGCTTGAACAGCACTGATAGCCGCATCGAAACCAGGGTTGATGATTTCGATTTCAAAACCTTGGTCTTTAGCGATTGCCTTAATCAATTCCATATCAATACCAGTGTATTGGTTGCTTGAATTTTGGAAAACAAAAGGTGCAAAAGAAGAATCGCTGGCAATGATGTATTTAGCTTTAACAGGAATAGCTTTTAAGCCCGCTAGAGTAGTTGTAGTTGGAACTGCTGAAGATGATGAAGCAGTCCATTTCTTGATGATTTTATCAAGACTACCATCTTGTTTCATTTTAGCCAAGGCTTGGTTAAATTCAGTGACTAGGTGCTCGTATTTGCTTCCTTTTTTAACACCGAAAGCAAAACTCCCTACAGCTTCCCCATCCATTTCGATATGGAGGTCTTGACCTTGGTTAATGGCATACTCGATAACAGGTTTGTCATCCATCATGGCATCGATGGCACCAGCACTCAAGCTGTTGTTCATCAAATCACTAGTGTCAAATGTTTTAATAGTAAAGCCGTATTTATCTTTGATTGTTTCAAGAAAACGTTGAGCAGCAGTTCCGTTTTTAACACCAACGGTTTTGCCAGTTAATTGGTCGTATTTACTAATCTTGTGTGCCTTTGTAGTTGCAATGACAACTTTTGTATCATAGTAAGTATCAGACATGGTGAAGACTTTTTCACGTTCTTTCGTCTTTGTCATCCCTGCCATGATGGCATCAGCTTGCCCAGCTTGAACCGCATTTACTGCTGCGTCAAATCCAGGATAGGACATCTGAATGTTCCATCCTTTAATCTCAGCGACTTTGTTGATAATGTCAACATCAATTCCTTTATAAGTTTGATCTGAATCTTTAAACTCAAAAGGTGCGTAGGCGGTATCAGACACAATCTTAATCGTCTCTGCTTTCGCAATACCTAATGAGAAAATTGGGAATAAAATTAGCAAAAATGCTAGAAATTTTTTCTTCATTTTTAGTCTCCTTTTCCGAATATTTTCCCATTATATCAGAAAAAGTAAAAAAAGGCAAATTTTTATAGTTTTGTGTCAGAAAATATAACAT
>NZ_CAJZDT010000049.1:0-11814 GCF_915066115.1 uncultured Streptococcus sp.
ATTTATAGAAATAATCCACTAGAATCTACGGACAAGCCTTGAAAATAAAATACGAAAGTAGTATACTAGAATCACAATTATGAAAACGTTTGCGTAAAATTTGAATGAATACTTAAGGAGACAAATTAATGGAATTAAGTGCTATTTACCATAGGCCTGAGTCGGAGTATGCCTATCTTTATAAGGATAAGAAGCTTCATATTCGGATTCGAACTAAGAAAGGGGATATTGAAAGCATCAACTTGCATTATGGTGATCCTTTTATTTTTATGGAGGAGTTTTATCAAGATGCAAAGAAAATGGCCAAGATAACTTCTGATACCATCTTTGATTATTGGCAGGTTGAAGTGTCCGTTGACTTTGCACGTATCCAGTATCTCTTTGAACTCAAGAATACAGAAGGTCAAAGTATTTTGTATGGCGATAAAGGGTGTGTTGAAAATTCTCTAGAAAATCTTCATGCTATTGGAAATGGCTTTAAGTTGCCTTATATTCATGAGATTGATGCCTGCCAGGTTCCTGACTGGGTTTCAGATACGGTATGGTATCAGATATTTCCTGAAAGATTTGCCAATGGAAATGCTCTATTAAACACAGAAGGGACATTAAACTGGGATTCCTCTATCACACCTCAGAGTGATGATTTCTTTGGTGGTGATTTACAGGGGATTATTGACCATCTGGATTACTTGCAAGACTTAGGAATTACGGGACTCTATCTTTGTCCAATTTTTGAATCTACGAGCAATCACAAGTACAATACGACGGATTATTTTGAAATTGACAGTCATTTTGGAGATAAAGAAACCTTCCGTAAACTGGTTGAGCAAGCGCATCAACGTGGCATGAAAATTATGCTGGATGCTGTATTTAATCATATTGGTTCGCAATCGCCTCAATGGCAAGATGTTGTCGAAAACGGTGAGCAGTCTGCTTATAAAGATTGGTTCCATATTCAACAATTCCCAGTGACGACTGAAAAGCTAGCCAATAAGAGAGAGTTACCCTATCATGCCTTTGGTTTCGAGGACTATATGCCTAAGCTAAATACGGCCAATCCAGAGGTCAAGGACTATCTTTTAAATGTTGCGACTTATTGGATTGAAGAGTTTGATATTGATGCTTGGCGTTTGGATGTGGCTAATGAGATTGACCATCAGTTCTGGAAGGATTTTCGCAAGGCAGTCTTATCTAAAAAGCCTGATCTTTATATCCTTGGAGAAGTTTGGCATACGGCTCAGCCTTGGCTAAATGGAGCTGAGTTTCATGCGGTCATGAATTACCCTTTATCTGATAGCATCAAGGACTATTTCTTACGAGGTGCTAAGAAGACGGACCAGTTCATCGATGAAATCAGTGGTCAGTCTATGTATTACAAGCAGCAGATTTCAGAAGTGATGTTTAATCTTCTAGATTCGCATGATACAGAACGTATTTTGTGGACGGCCAATGAAGACGTTCAACTGGTCAAATCAGCCTTAGCCTTTCTCTTTTTACAAAAAGGAACACCGTGTATCTATTACGGAACAGAGTTATCCTTGACAGGAGGACCAGATCCAGATTGTCGTCGTTGTATGCCTTGGGAACGTGTATCAAGTGACAATGATATGCTGAACTTTATGAAGAAGATAATCCAAATTCGCAAACACGCATCAGAAACCATTCAACACTGCAAGTATAGTCTCCAAGAAATTAAAGCTGATGTAGTTGCCTTGGAGTGGAAATATAAAGGACAGGTCCTTAAAGCAATCTTTAACCAATCAAAAGATGATTATCTTTTAGAGAAAGAAACCGTAGCACTAGCAAGCAATTGCAGAGAATTGGAAAATCAGCTTGTGATCTCTCCAAAAGGTTTTGTGATTTTCCATTAAAGAGCAATTATGAGCGACAGGAAAGTTGTAGTATAGAGAAGATTTTACAAACAGACTATTTGTCGTCTTGCCACAATTGGTATATAATTTAACTTAGAGAAAATAGGAGGATTTATCGAATGGAATTAAAAGATTTTACAGAAAAAGAACAGGAAATGATTAAGAAGGGACTTACGACGTCTAAGATTAGTGACAAGGAAACTGCTGCTAAAATTCTAGCTCTAGTCCCTCAAGAATTAGTGAAAAAAATTCCATTTTTCGTCAGAAAACATGCTACGACACGTACTATTAAACGCATTTCAATTGAACACCCTGAACTCTACGCTGCAGCCCAAACAAGTGGTGAAATACCAGAAAAAGAACGCGAAGAATTACGTCAAATTATCACGACTATCTTTGAACAAAAGATGAATAAGCATAGTATTCGTTAAATACAAAATCTGAGAACTAGAGCCTTCTAGTTCTTTTTATATCCGCTTTCACATTATACAACTTATACAAATATATATAAAATATTATTTTTCCGAACAAAAATAGATATTTTTTCAAAAAAGTACTTTACAGAGTGTTGGAAGTATGATATAGTAATAAAGCTTAGAAAATGAGATGATGTTTTCTAGCAAATATAAACCCGAGTAAAAAATGCCTACGGACAGGCAGGGTTGAATGCCGAAGCGTGGTTGAAAAGCCACATTATTGATAGGGTTAAAAGCCTACTTTTATAAGTTGATGTTAGGACGCTTGTCCTAATTCATAAATTTTAGTGTGGTGAAAGCACACGTCATCTTGTGAAACGATCAATAAAGTACGTAATATTTGCTACTAGAGAGTTAGGAAACATCGGGAACAGACATACTCAACAGAAACCAAAATAAACACGTCAGAAGATTGCAGAGCAGGTGAAAACCTGCTCTTTTTTCATGAGTCAACCTTTAGTCGCCTTCGTCTTCTTGAAGCGCTAAAAATACGGTAAAGGAGTATGTCTTGAAAGAGTTAGATCAAAACCAGGCCCCAATTTATGAGGCCATGGTGAAGTTACGCAAGAAAAGGATTGTTCCCTTTGATGTTCCAGGTCACAAGCGTGGACGAGGAAATCCAGAACTTGTCGAACTCTTAGGAGAAAAATGTGTAGGCATTGATGTTAATTCGATGAAACCATTGGATAATTTGGGCCATCCCATTTCGATTATTCGGGATGCAGAGGAGCTGGCTGCAGATGCTTTTGGAGCTAGCCATGCCTTTCTCATGATTGGGGGAACAACCTCATCGGTGCAGACTATGATTCTTTCTACCTGCAAGGCTGGAGATAAGATTATTCTGCCACGTAATGTCCATAAATCTGCTATCAATGCGCTAGTTCTATGTGGTGCTATTCCCATCTATATCGAGATGAGTGTGGATCCTAAAATTGGTATCGCTTTAGGTCTTGAAAATGATCGAGTAGCCAAGGCCATAAAGGACCATCCAGATGCCAAGGCCATTTTGATTAACAATCCTACTTACTACGGAATCTGTTCAGACCTAAGGGGATTGACAAAAATGGCTCATGAAGCTGGCATGGTGGTTTTAGTAGATGAAGCCCACGGAGCGCATTTGCATTTTACTGATAAACTTCCAATTTCTGCTATGGATGCAGGTGCTGATATGGCAGCAGTTTCCATGCATAAGTCTGGTGGGAGTTTGACCCAAAGTTCGCTTCTTTTAATCGGGGAGCAGATGAATCCTGAATACGTTCGTCAGATCATCAACCTGACCCAGTCAACATCCGCCTCTTACTTATTGATGGCTAGTTTAGATATTTCACGTCGTAACTTGGCCCTTCGAGGCAAAGAGTCGTTTGAGAAAGTCATTGAGCTATCCGAGTACGCTCGTCGTGAAATCAATGCTATTGGTGGTTACTATGCCTACTCAAAAGAGTTAATAGATAGTGTGTCAGTATGTGATTTTGATGTAACCAAGTTGTCAGTTTACACTCAGGGCATTGGTTTAACAGGTATCGAGGTTTATGACCTTCTACGAGACGAATACGACATTCAGATTGAGTTTGGTGATATTGGCAATATCTTGGCCTATATTTCGATTGGTGACCGTATCCAAGACATCGAGCGCTTAGTCGGTGCTTTGGCTGATATCAAGAGACTCTATTCACGAGATGGGAAGGACTTGATAGCTGGGGAATATATCCAGCCAGAGTTGGTCCTTTCTCCTCAGGAAGCCTTCTATTCAGAGAGAAAAAGTTTGTCTTTAGACGAATCTGTTGGACAAGTCTGTGGGGAATTTGTCATGTGCTATCCTCCAGGAATCCCTATCTTGGCTCCTGGAGAACGCATTACACGAGAAATTGTAGACTATATCCAATTTGCCAAGGAACGTGGTTGCTCCCTCCAAGGGACGGAAGATCCAGAGGTCAATCACATCAACGTCATTAAGAGAAAGGAGAACTAGATGGATTTATGGTTTTCTGAAGTTCATACTCCAGATGTCAAATTGTCCCTGAGAACAGCCAAGCAACTCTACGCTGGTAAAAGTGAATGGCAGGATATCGAAGTCTTGGATACACCAGCTTTTGGAAAGATTTTGATTTTAAATGGGCACGTCTTGTTCTCAGATGCTGATGATTTTGTCTACAATGAAATGACCGTTCATGTTCCCATGGCTGTGCATCCCAATCCAAAGAAAGTCTTGGTTATTGGGGGTGGCGATGGCGGTGTTGCCCAAGTATTAACTCTCTATCCAGAATTGGAACAAATCGATATTGTGGAACCAGATGAGATGTTGGTTGAAGTCTGTCGTGAGTATTTCCCAGATTTTGCTGCAGGGCTAGATGATCCTCGTGTTACCATTTACTATCAAAATGGGCTACGCTTTTTGCGAAACTGCGAAGACGATTACGATATTATCATTAACGATGCGACAGATCCATTTGGCCATACGGAAGGGCTCTTTACCAAGGAATTTTACGGTAACAGTTACAGAGCCTTGAAAGAAGACGGCATCATGATTTACCAGCATGGGAGTCCCTTCTTTGACGAGGATGAGTCAGCTTGCCGAAGCATGCACCGTAAGGTTAATCAAGCCTTTCCAATCAGTCGGGTCTACCAAGCCCACATCCCAACCAGTCCAGCTGGCTATTGGTTGTTTGGATTTGCATCGAAAAAATACCACCCTGTCAAAGATTTTGACAAGGAAGGCTGGAAAAAACGCCAGCTTTTCACAGAATACTACACTGCAAACTTACACGTGGGAGCCTTTATGTTACCCAAGTATGTAGAAAACATTTTAGAAGAAGAGGAAGGAAAAAAATGAGTCGTTTACTAGTTATCGGATGTGGGGGCGTTGCCCAAGTTGCTATTTCCAAGATTTGTCAAGATAGCGAAACCTTTACAGAGATTATGATTGCTAGCCGTACCAAGTCAAAATGTGATGACTTGAAAGCGAAGCTAGAAGGTAAAACAAGTACAAAGATTGAGACAGCGGCTCTTGATGCTGACAAGGTAGAAGAAGTGATTGCTTTGATTGAAAGCTACAAACCAGAAGCTGTTTTGAATGTAGCTTTACCATATCAAGATTTAACCATTATGGACGCTTGTTTGGCAACAGGTGTTCACTATATCGATACAGCCAACTACGAAGCAGAAGACACAGAAGACCCTGAATGGCGTGCTATTTATGAGAAACGTTGCAAAGAACTTGGTTTTACCGCCTACTTTGACTACTCATGGCAATGGGCTTATCAGGAAAAATTCAAAGAAGCAGGCTTGACTGCTCTCCTTGGATCTGGCTTTGACCCAGGTGTGACTAGTGTCTTTTCTACCTATGCTCTCAAACACTACTTTGATGAAATCCACTATATCGACATTTTAGACTGTAATGGTGGTGACCACGGTTATCCATTTGCAACAAACTTTAACCCAGAAATCAATCTCCGCGAGGTTTCTGCGCCAGGTTCTTACTGGGAAGATGGAAAATGGGTCGAAGTCGAAGCTATGTCTATCAAGCGTGAGTATGATTTCCCTCAAGTTGGACAAAAAGACATGTATCTCCTCCACCACGAAGAAATCGAATCATTGGCTAAGAACATTCCTGGTGTTAAACGCATTCGCTTCTTTATGACCTTTGGTCAATCTTATCTAACTCATATGAAATGTTTGGAAAATGTTGGTCTCCTTCGTACAGATGCCATTAACTTTAATGGCCAAGAAATTGTTCCAATTCAATTTTTGAAAGCGCTACTTCCAGATCCAGCCAGCCTTGGACCGCGCACGGTTGGTAAAACCAATATTGGATGTATCTTTACAGGTGTCAAAGACGGTGTTGAAAAGACCATCTACATCTACAATGTTTGCGACCATCAGGAATGTTATGCAGAAGTTGGTTCACAAGCAATTTCTTACACGACAGGCGTTCCAGCCATGATTGGGACAAAATTAGTTATGGATGGCACTTGGAAACAACCAGGAGTTTATAACCTTGAAGAGTTAGATCCAGATCCATTTATGGAAGCTTTGAATGAGTACGGTTTGCCTTGGGTTGTGGTTGAAAATCCACAAATGGTGGACTAATGAAGCTAGAACAAGTACCAACACCAGCCTATGTTATTGACCTAGCCAAATTAGAAGCCAATTGCCGTATCCTACACTATGTTCAAGAAGAAGCTGGTTGCAAGGTTTTGCTTGCCCAGAAGGCATATTCCCTTTACAAAACCTATCCCTTGATTAGCCAGTATCTATCTGGTACGACAGCTAGTGGACTCTATGAGGCCAAATTAGCAAGGGAAGAATTTCCTGGTGAAGTCCATGTCTTTGCGCCTGCTTTCAAGGATGCAGACTTGGCGGAATTGCTGGAGATAACGGACCATATCGTCTTCAACTCGGAGAGACAGTTGCGTAAACATGGTGCTCGTTGCCGAGAGGCTGGTATCAGTGTCGGTTTGCGCCTCAACCCTCAATGTTCTACCCAAGGTGATCACGCGCTCTACGATCCTTGTGCACCTGGATCCCGTTTTGGAGTCACTATAGACAAGATTCCTAGTGATTTGTTGGATTTGGTGGATGGTCTTCATTTTCATACCCTTTGCGAGCAGGGAGCAGATGATTTAGAGACAACTTTGAAAGCTGTAGAAGAACAGTTTGATCCCTACTTACATCAAGTTAAATGGCTCAATATGGGTGGTGGTCATCACATTACAAGAGAAGGTTACGATGTGGATTTACTGATTTCTGAGGTCAAGCGTATCCGAGAAACTTACAATCTTGAAGTCTATATCGAGCCGGGTGAAGCCATTGCGCTCAATGCAGGTTATCTAGCAACTGAAGTATTGGATATTGTCGAAAACGGTATGGAAGTCTTGGTTTTAGACGCCTCTGCGACCTGCCATATGCCTGATGTACTTGAGATGCCCTATCGTCCACCTTTGAGAAATGGCTTTGAGGCTCAGGAAAAACTCCATACCTATAGACTTTCTTCCAATACCTGTCTGACGGGTGATGTGATCGGCGATTATAGTTTTGAAAATCCAGTTGAGATTGGAGACAGACTTTATTTCGAAGACATGGGCATTTATTCTTTTGTCAAAAATAATACCTTTAATGGTATTGGATTGCCAAGTCTTTATCTCATGGACGAGCAGGGGGACTGCAGCTTAGTCAAAGCCTTTGGCTATCAAGATTTTAAAGGGAGATTATCATGATGGACAGTCCAAAAAAATTAGGCTATCGTATGCCTGCAGAGTACGAACCCCATCATGGTACCCTCATGATATGGCCGACTCGACCAGGTTCATGGCCCTTTCAAGGAAAAGCTGCTAAAGCAGCATTTAGCCAGATTATAAAAACCATTGCAGAAGAGGAAAGAGTCTATCTTTTGGTGGGCCAAGACTACTTAGCTGAAGCCCAATCTTATCTTGGAGACAAGGTTGTTTATCTAGACATTCCTACCAATGATGCCTGGTCGCGTGATACAGGTCCGACCATTCTCGTCAATGATAAAAGAGAAAAGTTGGCAGTAGACTGGTCTTTCAATGCTTGGGGTGGAGCTGTGGATGGTCTTTATCAAGATTATGAAGATGATGACCAAGTAGCCAGTCGTTTTGCTGAGGTCTTGGAAATGCCTGTCTATGATGCTAAACCTTTTGTACTGGAAGGCGGAGCAATCCATAGTGATGGTCAAGGAACCATTCTTGTGACTGAAAGTTGCTTGCTTAGTTCTGGTCGCAATCCTCACCTGACTAAAGAGGAAATTGAGAATACCTTATTAGAGAGCCTTGGAGCTGAAAAAGTTATTTGGCTTCCTTATGGTATTTATCAGGACGAAACTAATGAACACGTTGACAATGTTGCTGCCTTTGTTGGTTCTGCTGAGCTTGTTTTGGCTTGGACAGACGACAAAAGCGATCCTCAATATGCCATGTCAGCAGCTGATTTAGAACTCTTAGAACAGGAAACAGATGCAAAAGGGCGTCCCTTCACTATTCATAAACTGCCAATCCCAGCAGTTCGACAAGTTGTGACAGAAGAAGATTTGCCAGGCTACATCTATGAAGAAGGGGAAGAAGAGCGCTATGCAGGTGAACGTCTGGCGGCCTCCTATATAAACTTTTATATCGCTAACAAGGTTGTCTTGGTTCCACAGTTTGAGGATGTAAACGACCAAGTGGCCTTAGATATCCTCAGTAAGTGTTTTCCAGATCGTAAAGTTGTCGGAATTCCAGCCAGAGATATTCTTTTAGGTGGTGGCAATATCCACTGTATCACCCAACAAATCCCAGAATAGGAGAAAATATGAGAAATGTAAAAGTTGCAGCGATCCAAATGCAATGCGCTAAGGATGTGGCAACAAATATCCAAACAGCAGAGCGTTTAGTACGTCAGGCAGCAGAACAAGGCGCACAAATTATTCTCTTGCCCGAGTTGTTTGAACGTCCCTATTTCTGTCAGGAACGCCAGTATAACTACTACCAGTATGCCCAGTCGGTGACAGACAATACAGCTATTCAGCATTTTAAAGTACTTGCTAAGGAACTACAGGTCGTTCTACCGATCAGTTTCTATGAAAAAGATGGCAATGTCTTGTATAACTCTATTGCCGTGATTGATGCAGATGGGGAAGTGCTGGGCGTTTATCGGAAAACCCACATACCAGATGACCATTATTATCAAGAAAAATTTTATTTCACACCTGGCAACACAGGTTTCAAGGTTTGGGACACTCGTTACGCCAAGATTGGTATCGGTATCTGTTGGGATCAATGGTTCCCTGAAACAGCTCGCTGTCTTGCATTGAATGGTGCTGAATTGCTCTTTTATCCAACAGCCATCGGTTCAGAGCCGATTTTGGATACAGATAGTTGTGGCCATTGGCAACGTACCATGCAAGGACACGCAGCAGCAAATATTGTTCCAGTCATTGCAGCTAATCGGTATGGATTTGAGGTAGTCACTCCTAGTGAGGAAAATGGTAGACAGAGTTCTAGTCTTGACTTCTACGGTTCCTCCTTTATAACAGATGAAACAGGAGCTATTCTAGAGCTAGCTGAAAGACAAGCTGAAGCTGTTCTGTTAGCTACTTATGACCTAGACAAGGGAGCAAGCGAACGCCTAAACTGGGGCTTATTTAGAGATAGAAGACCAGAAATGTATCAACTGATTACGGACTAGTAGGAGAGAAATGAGAGATTCATTCTGCTAGATTAACTTCTTATTTGCAACTATGAGGATACTAGATCATCTAGCAAGCGGATTTTATATTTTAACCCTCTAAGGCTTTCTCGCGCTTTTATGCGAGGAGCTTTTCTATTTAAGCTTTATCAATAAAACATGCTATAATAGTTGCAGAAAGGTTGGTATTTATGGCTAGAATATTGGTTATTGAAGACAATAGTGACATTCAAGAAATTTTGCGAACACTTCTCACTAAGGAGCATGAGGCGATTCAAGCCTTTTCTGGTACAGAAGGAATCATGCGTTTTGATCAAGGTGGGATTGACCTCGTTTTGCTAGATATCATGCTTCCTGGGAAAAATGGGGATCAGGTTTTAAAAGCTATCAGGGAACAAAGTCAAACTCCAGTCATTATGCTAACAGCTTTGAGCGATAAGAAGTTAATCAGTCAATACCTCTTAGACGGTGCCAATGATTACATAGTCAAGCCTTTTGATTTGGACGAAGCCTTTGCTAGAGTTACTGTTCAGTTACGTCAAAGTGTAGAAAAACAGCCTGCGGAAATTGTAAAAACTGAAAATCTGCCACAAAACTTGAAAAATATCCAGTTTGATGCAGAAAGTTTTGAAATCAAAAATAGTCAGGAAACGATTCGTCTTGCTAAGAAAGAATGCTTGATTCTCCAAACTCTCCTTAAACATCCAAAGAAAATTTTCACCAAGGAAGAACTTTATGAATTGGTCTGGGAAGAGAGCTATCTACCTGGAGATAATACCCTCAATACGCATTTGAGTAATCTTCGTAAAAAATTAAACCAGCTTGACCCAACTCAAGAATATATTGAAACCATTTGGGGAGTTGGGGTAAGATTAAAAGGAGATAAGCAATGACCTACATGATAATCGTTGTCCTACTGGTTCTCCTAATTATTTTATCGATTACATTGATTCGCTATCATCTAGCACTTAAAAACTTGAGTCAACAGATTGAAGACAAGATTCTGACGGGTAGTATGAAAAGAGTAGGGGTCAGCATTTTTTCCAAACATTTTCTACATCTCTACCAGCAAATCGAAAATCTATTTCAGGAAGTGGAACAATCTCGGTTAGTGATGAAAAGGGAAAAGCAGACTCTGGATATGGCCATCAGCAATATTGCCCATGATATTCGGACACCTTTGACTATCGCTTCAGGCTACACGCAACAATTGATAAAGTCTCCTGAAAACAAAGGAGAAACCTTACAAAAAGTAGCCCAGCATCTTGATTTAGT
The DNA here is from genome assembly GCF_915066115.1 of uncultured Streptococcus sp. GTDB lineage: Bacteria > Bacillota > Bacilli > Lactobacillales > Streptococcaceae > Streptococcus. The sequence goes on from NZ_CAJZDT010000049.1 coordinate 10,802, forward strand.
TTCCAAACGTTTGGGCACTCCTAGAATACCGTCGGTTGATGGAAGGAGCTGTTAAGCCGAAACTAGAAGAAGTAGATATTTCAGCTTTTATCACCAAAAAGACTCTGGCTTATTATGATGTTTTTCAGGCGGCAAATATCACCCTTGATTTTAAGGTTGAAGCTGGTTTAAAAATGAGGACCGATGAAGACTTGCTGGATAGAATTTTACAAAATTTGCTTGGAAATGTCCTCAAGCATGGTAAGGAAGAAGCGCGTCTCTCTTTGCGACAGGAAAAGGAACAGCCTGTCTTAGAGATTGCCAACCTTGTTAAACAGCCCATCAAAAAAATAGAAAATCTCAGCAACCGTTTTTATTCTGAAAATCTATCAGACACCGAAGAATCCTCTGGTTTAGGTCTTTATATCACTGAGGAATTATGTCATCTTCTCGGTGCAGAGATGAAACTAAGCACAGATGGCCAGTGGTTATCGGTTTTCATTTATTTTTAACGAAATAAACCTCCTCTGTAGGCTAGAGGAGGTCATTTTTTATAGACTTTTCTTTTTGAAAACTGCAAGTCCACTTAGATTAAAGATTAGAATAACAGCTAAGGTAACTATAAGTGTATAGAAAATGGATTCACTATTAGCAGTCATAGCATAGGAAAACTGCAATGATAAATATGGCAAAATTTTGATACTTGGGAAGATGAGCATTGGCATAGAAAGTAAGATAGAGCTGACCAAATATCCAATAAATACTGCAAGATAAGAATGACTAACATAGAGGATGAAGGAAACAATGGAAAGCCAAGCAAGGAGGCAAAGGAATTGAAGGGAAATGGTTATCAGTAGATTGCCAATAAAGCCATCAGGCATAGTGCCAAATCCATTTAAGATAGTTGCTGGAATAAAGGCAATCACAAGGCTGATGATAACTTGCAAGAGTGCAATACAAGTCAATACAAAGGCTTTGGCAAGGAAAAACTCGGTACGAGAAACCCCTACTGTCAAACTATTTTTATAGAGCTT
>NZ_CAJZDT010000050.1:0-11683 GCF_915066115.1 uncultured Streptococcus sp.
GTGCCCCGTGGGGATACGATTTTTTCCTTTTTCAGGCGGCGCCCCCACCATATTGCGAATCTGTTTATACAAGAAGCCATTTCCTGAAAAGGTAAAGGTCAAAAATTGGCCTGTCTCATCAACACTAAGACTAGCTTCTGTAATGGTGCGGACCTTATCCTCCACACTGGTTCCAGAGGCTGTAAAACCGGTGAAATCGTGGGTTCCTTCTAATTTCTTAACAGCCTCCTGCATCCGCTCCACATCAAGCGGATAAGGAAAGTGAGTAGCATAGTGACGGCGCATGGGATTTTTAGGACGACCCCTATCAACAATAAACTCATAGGTCTTGCTGTGCTTGGCATAACGACAATGAAAATCATCCGCCACAAGCTCAATCGAAATCACATCAATATCTTCAGGAGACTGAGTGTCTAGAGCAAAACGCAGTTTTTCCTCATCCATTTGATAAGGCAGGTCAAAATGGATCACCTGTCCCAAAGCATGAACCCCACTATCAGTCCTACCAGCACCATGAACAGTAATGGCTTGCCCTTTATTTAACCTGGTCAAGGTTTTTTCAATTTCTTCCTGAACGCTCCGCGCATGAGTCTGGCGCTGAAAGCCTGCAAAGGCGTAACCATCATAGGAAATAGTTGCTTTATATCTCGTCATAACTTCTATTTTATCAAGAAATTAGTCTCGTAACAAGCTATAAAATCCACAACTGTATGGGTACAAAATTTCAAAAAAGAAAAACTTAGGAAACCAATCCTAAGCTCTCTTCTGAAGTAGGTACATGACAAAGATAGAGGTTACAATCAACCATGATCCTAAAATGGCGAAGACCAGCATCCCATTTTGCGTTAGTAACCCAATTGCCCCTAAAACAAATGGGGTCGTAAAGGCTCCAAAACTACAGCCTAAAACCGCAAATGAGGTTGCTTGATTGAGGAGTTTAGCTGGAATTCTTTCAGAGACAAGTTGAAAGACCGTCGTCAAGGCTACACTGTAGGCAAAACCAGCCAGAATGCTTCCTGCCACTACCACCCACAAGGATGGAGACAGGGCGATCACAATTTGCCCTAAGCCGAAGGTAATACCAGACCAGAGAAGCAATTTTTCCTTAAAGATGGAAATCAAGAAAGAAAAACTCACCCCAGCAACAATCCCGATCAACTGCATGACACTAAGAACAAAACTAGATAACTGGGCATCCCCCAATCCTCTTTCCACCATCAAACTTGGAATACGGATGGTAATAGCTGTATTGGTACAAACTACAACTGCCGCTTCAATAGCTAGGATAAAAATCAAGCCCTTCATTTCCCGAGTTAAGCGACTTGCTTCCTTCGTTTTTTTCTTGACTTCTTTCTTTTCTTTTCCATAAGGGACAAAGAGCAGATAGAGGGTCAGCACCAAAAATCCAGCACTATAGGCTAAGAAGGTAGCTGTCCAACCAAAGGCCAACAACTGACCAACTGCCAAGGTAATGAGAGACGCACCAACGACCTCTGCAGAACCGCGTAGCCCTAACATCTGAATTCGCGTTTTTCCTTGATAGCGTTCACTGATAATGGAAATGGCCTTGGCATTAATCATCCCAACACCTAAACCAAAAAGAATCCTTGTCCCAAAGACAAAGGGGTAGGCTTGATACCAAAATGGGGCCGTCCCACTCAGTGATAAAATCAGCAATCCCAAACTAATCTGTAAGCGCTCAGGAAATATTTTTTCTAAGATGCCATTTAGTAGTAACATAATCATGATCCCGAAGGAAGGCAAGCTCGCCAAGAGCTCAATTTGTTCCTTAGGGTAGCCTTGATAATAGTCAAACATAGCTGGCAGGGCACTCGAGATGGAAAAGGATGTAATCAAAACGAGGGAGAGAGCCAAAATACTGGCCCGTTCTAAAAATTGTTTCATGAAATCTCTTTCTATATTTCTCTTTAATCTTCTACTTTTTTGATAGTTATCAAACAAGCAAGAAAAGAAGAAGCCTCTTTGGTGTACAGACTCCTTCTTAAACTCGAAAATGAATCCCTTGTGTCTTAGGTTGACTTTCTCTTGATTTGCTTAATAAAGTAGAAGATAAATCCCGCCACCATATAGGCAACAAAGATAATCAGACACCACTTGAACACGACATCCCAACCCTTGTTCACATTCAAAAAGAAGTAAGGGAAGGGACTGACCTTAGAATTAGGAACATCAAGTTTCAGTACCAAGCCATTAAAAAGAGCAAAAATCATATAAAGCAAGGGTAAAATCGTCCACACAATTGGATCCCAAATCTTGTATTGACCCTGTTTGTCAAAAAAGAGGGTATCTGCTAAAAACCAAAGGGGAACGATATAGTGGCAAAGGAAATTTTCTAGGGTATAGAAATTAGTCGCAATGGGCGCCAGGAGGAAATGGTAAATCACACAGGTAATCATGATACTCATGGTGACCCCACCTTTTAAGCGCAAGAGACTTGATCTTTGCCAGTTTTCACCTAAACGGCTCATAACCTTTAGGAGATAAAGCGTAAAAATCGCGACTAAGAGGTTGGACAGAACCGTGTAATAGAGAAGCATCCCAAAGCCACCATGCTTGGCGATTTCAAGATAAACTCCCGTAAATGCCGCTAGAAACAAGAAGATACGGCTATAAAATACAAGTTTATAGTGTTTTGACATACTTAAATTTTCTTCACAAACTCTGATTTAAGTTTCATGGCACCAAAGCCATCAATTTTACAGTCGATATTGTGGTCGCCTTCTACGATGCGAATATTTTTCACCCGCGTCCCTTGTTTCAAATCTTTTGGCGCACCTTTTACTTTCAAGTCCTTGATTAGAGTGACTGTATCACCGTCAGCCAATTTATTCCCGTTGGCATCGATAGCAACAAGGCCCTCTTCTACATCTGCAACTTCAGCAGGATTCCACTCATAAGCACACTCTGGGCAAACCAGTAGGGCACCGTCTTCATAGACATACTCTGAGTTACATTTTGGGCAATTTGGTAAGTTGTTCATGGTTTCTCCTTATCATCATTCACTATTCTTTGAAAATCAAAATTTCTCGAACAGCAACTATTATACCCTAAAATCAGCATTTTGACAAATGAGTCGCCGGAAAAGCAAAGAAAAAATCATGTAACTTTGTCTGCTACATGATTTTTAAAAGATAGTTTATCATGAGTAGTGATACAGAAACTCATGATAGAAAGGGATGCATTTTTCTTACAAACCAGGTGCTTGTCCAAGTTCTGCGGCAAGCATCCAGATTGTTTTATCAGTTTCAGTTTTAGCATCTGAGAAGATACCGTTTGTTACATCGTCACCTTCTTCATCAGTAACATCCAAACCTTTTTGGAAAAGTTCTGACAAGTAACGGTAGATAGCAAGCACACGTTCCAAACTTTCTTCAACATTACGGTATTCACCAGCTTCTTCTTCGATTTCACTGTGTTGAAGGAATTCTGTCAAAGTAGAGAATGGGCTTCCACCAAGTGTGATCAAACGCTCACTGATTTCATCCAATTGACCGTCAAGAGATTCCATATACTCATCCATTTTTGGATGCCATACAAGGAAACCACGACCACGCATGTACCAGTGTACTTGGTGCAAAGCCACATGGGCTACATACAAATCAGCAACAGCTTGGTTCAATACTTCCTTTGTTTTTGCCAATGCTACTGGCGCTGCTTTTGTCAATGATGTTACGTCTTTTACTGCTTCTTTTTTCAATTCTACCATTATTTTTACCTCATTCATTATTATTTGTAATCACTTCTTACTGATTACTACCTTAGTATACTACTAAGGAAAACAAATAGCAAGCCAAATGACTCACATGAGAAAAGTTGCAATAGACTGATAATTTAAGAAAAGTTTAGTTAGTTCTGATTAGCTCACTTTATAAGATTTACTTGAAAATTGGATATGGTAAAGATCATAATAAAAAACCTTTCGCTTGGAGTGAGCTTTCGTAATTTCCCTGCTCAATAATCTGTCCATCCTTAAGAACGAGAATATTATTTGCCTCTTGAATGGTATAGAGACAGCGGGCTATGACAAAGCTAGTCCTTCCTTTCATCAACCGTTTCATAGCTTTTTGAATCAAGAGTTTCAAACAGGTATCAACAGAGGAAGTCGCTTCATCCAAAATGAGAATTTTAGGATTAGCTAGAATAGCAAACGCGATGGTCAACAGTTGTTTTTGCCCGAGGGAAATATCGCTGGAGTCTTGGTTCATCTCCATGTTATAACCACCAGGAAGAGTTCGAATAAAATGGTCTACATTAGCCGCTTTAGTGGAAAAAAAGAAAGGACGATATTTGTCCTTTCTCGATTTTAGCTTTTCTTCAACCCAATAATGTTGATAAAGAGTCGATTATTTTACAAAGTCAAGCAATGCCAAGAAGCTTTCAGCTTCAAGTGACGCACCACCTACAAGGGCACCGTCAACGTCTGGGCAAGCCATGTATGAAGCAACGTTTTCAGGTTTAACTGAACCACCGTATTGAACACGAACTTTGTCAGCAACTTCTTGACCAAAGTCAGCAGCTACAACGTCACGAACAACTTTACACATTTTTTGTGCGTCGTCTTGTGAAGCTGATTTACCAGTACCGATAGCCCAGATTGGCTCGTAAGCGATAACTGATACAGCAACTTGTTCAGCTGTCAAACCAGCCAATGCAGCAGATACTTGAGCACCTACGAATTCAGCAGCTTTACCAGCTTCGTAAGTTTCAAGTGACTCACCACAACAGATGATTGGAAGCATACCGTTTGCAAAGATTGCTTTTGCTTTTTTGTTGATATCTTCGTCAGTTTCATGGAAGTAGTCACGGCGTTCTGAGTGACCGATAACAACGTAGTCTGTACCGATTTCTTTCAAAACTTGTGGGCTAGTTTCACCAGTGAAAGCACCTGCATTTTCAAAGTAGCAGTTTTGAGCAGCGACTTTAAGGTTTGAACCTTTTGCAGCAGCAAGAACAGTTGTCAAATCAAGAGCTGGAGCTGCGATACCTGCTTCAACAAGATCTGATGAAGGAAGTTTTGATGCAACTGCTTCAACAAATGCTTTAGCTTCTTCTGGATTTTTGTTCATTTTCCAGTTACCAGCGATAAATGGTTTACGTGACATTTCACATACCTCTTTTTTCAATTTATTTTCTATTTATTTTATCACAATTAGACACAGCTTGCAAATTTTACTCGGATTTCAAGCCTGCTTACATGGATTAATCCTTCCAGAGATCCATGGCATTTCTGAAATCTGCCGATACCTGTGTCAACTGAGGATTGCTTGCTTCTCTTTCTGCCCGCTTAGCCTCTATTTGAGCCACACTTTTGATGCCTTCATGGCGCCAGTTTCTTAAAATCGCCTGAATGTACTTCCAGTTTGGTTTTCCATTCAAAACAGCTTCACGAAGAGCTTCCTTAATCAAGTCAGTACTGGTTCCATCTTCCTTAAGAGTCTTGGTCAAATCCTCAATCTCAAAAGGAGTCAACAAGCGTCCCAACTCCTGCTGGAAAGTTTCCACCAAATTCTTAAGCTGATTTTGAGGTGTCAACTGGTCTGAACTTGAATGAGCAGCTCCAAGCAAATTATCCAAACGTTCCAATGCCAAACTAGCATCAAAAAGCAATTCGATTTCGCCATTTAATTCGATAGTACGATACTGAAGCAGCCCCCTCTCCGTCAGATTGGAAATAGCCTGATTGACATCCGAAATTTCCTTGCCAATCCTTTCAGCAATCTGGCTTGGCGACATTTCTTCCAAACCTGTCGTATTTTGCAAATAGAAAAATTGCCAGACTAAAAAATCATCGCTGGACGGAAAGAGTTCCTTAAAATGCAAGAGCAGGGCACTTGGCAAAACCAAGTTCCCTGATTTAAAAGCGTCTAAATATGTCATAATTCCTCTTATAAATACCCAAATGCAGATGCATCATCTTCTATTTTTCTCCAGTCAAAAGGCGTCTCCTGATAGACCGCATAATTCACCCAGTTACTGAAAAAGAGGGCTGCTGATGAAGACCAACAAAGACAAGGTATCTGGTTGACATCATCATCCTTAAAGTAATTTTCTGGAATATGTGGGTCTAAACCTGCATCACGGTCCCTAAAATACTCTTTTGCCAAGGTATCACGGTCATATTCCAAATGCCCAAAACTATAAATTTCTCGCAAATCACGACTGGCCAAAATAGAAACTCCAACCTGAGGTCCTTCTGATAAAATTTCAAGATTGGTTTTGTTTAAGATTTCTTCCTTAGAAATCTCCGTGTGCCGAGAATGAGGGGATACATAGCTATCGTCAAAGCCTCTAAAGAGAAGATGACCTTCCTTTAAGGTGTCCTGAGGATAAATACCTGATAACTTACTGTCCATCTGGTATTTTTCCACTCCATAGCGCAGATAAAGACCAGCCTGAGCCCCCCAACAGATATGAAGGGTCGAATAGACATGGGTCTTGGACCACTCGATTACCTGACTGAATTCCTCCCAATAGTCTACTTCCTCAAATGGTAAATGCTCAACTGGAGCACCCGTGATAATCATCCCATCAAAATACTCATCCTTAACTTCTGGAAAAGTTTTGTAGAAGGTCTCCATGTGTTCTGAACGAGTTGTTTTAGAACGATGGCTCTCCATATAGAGGAAATCAATATCCAGTTGTAGGGGTGTATTGGCCAAATGGCGCAACAACTGGGTCTCTGTCACCATTTTCTTGGGCATGAGATTTAAAATCAAAATCTTCAAGGGACGGATATCTTGGTGGGCAGCACGTTGATCATCCATGACAAAGATGTTCTCTGTCCGTAAAATCTCAACAGCTGGTAATTTTTTATCAATTCGAATCGGCATAATCCTCTCCTAACTGTACTCTTTCAGGAATCATTGCATGCGTTTGAAGCTAAAATTCAAACACTTGTTCCTTTTATTATACTGCAAGAAGATATAGTTTTCAATTATAGTTTTTCTCTAACTAGCTATAGCCTATTTTTATATCCTAATGTAGAGAAAACAGCCCTAAGGACTGTTTTTCATTAATAATGCATCAAAACTTTGTAGTCGTAGTCACCGATTTTTTCACGGCCGTTCAATTCATCCAATTCAACAAGGAAGGCACAACCTGCTACAACACCACCAAGTTTTTCAATCATTTCGATAGTTGCCTTAACAGTTCCACCTGTCGCCAAGAGGTCATCTACGATAAGAACACGTTGACCTGGCTTGATGGCATCCGCATGCATAGTCAAGGTATCAACACCGTACTCTTTTTCATAGTCAGCAGAAATGACTTCGCGTGGCAATTTACCTGGCTTACGAACAGGTGCAAAACCAATTCCCAACTCAAAGGCAACAGGACAGCCCACGATAAATCCACGAGCCTCAGGACCTACAATCATATCAATTTTCTTGTCAGTAGCATACTGAACAATTTCACGAACAGCGTAGCTATAAGCATTTCCATCAGCCATCAAAGGACTGATATCACGGAAGGTAATGCCTTCCTTTGGATAATTTTCAATTGTTGCAATGTAATCTTTTAAATTCATCTTTTTCTTTCTTTCAAAGTTTTTACTCTCTATTATAGCATATTTTTTAAGAAAGAAAAAAGGAAAAGTTAACTTCAATGATTATCTAACGATTTGACGATTTATAACTAGCCATAGCAATAAAGCCCAAGTTCTTTTTATTCTTAACGAACATTTTATACATAGTTAAAAACTGCTTTCTATTCTCCTTTTTACAAGCATTTACACAAATTTTCAAAGTTCCTAGCCAACCTTCGTCATAAATCATACCTGATAATTTCATTAATGTCATTTCACCAGTCAATACTTTCACATCACGATAACCTGATTCTATCATCACCTCTTCCCAACCATCTTGAGTTAAAGGACCTACATTTACATTAATTGCTTGTGACAATTCCTGTCTGACAGACTCTTTAGCTTCCTTAAGAAGCACATCATGTGTCAGGAGAAGACCTTCAGGTTTTAAAACCCTTAGATACTCCATTACACATTTTTTCTTAGCTTGATCGGCTTGCATAGTCAGCATAGCTTCATTTATAACAATATCAAAACTAGCATCTTCATAAGGAAGTTTCATTGCATTAGCTCTTTCAAAACTGATTAAATGAGCAACACCTGCCGTTTCAGCAGATTTTTTAGCCACTTCTAAGGCTTCTCCATCCATATCAACAGCAGTTATCTTACAACCAAAACGCTGTGCCAACTCAATTGCTGTAGTTCCCCTATTGCACGCAACTTCTAGTATTCTCTTTTCTTTTGAAAATCCTCCTTCCGCAATTAACCAATCTGTGGCACGTTTTCCACCTGGACGTAAGCGTTTTTTCCCCAGTTTTGCTAAAAACTTATGACCTGCTTCTGACATTTAAACACCTCTATTTTTTCTTCATTATAACATAAAATGATATTGTCTGACAATTCTAATCTATTATTTGATAAACTAGAATCAAAAGCATACAAGCTGCCATGACTATAGCATGAATCTATTAATCACCTCTCTAGTTCTAATTCAATTGCTCATGTAGTTTACGCATATAGGTTACGATAACATATTTGTACTTTAGAGTTGCTGGCCTCCTTATCCGCTATATACGCTTTACTATCACGTGCCTATTCATAGAGCCAAGATTTCTCTATCTCTTTCTCTGCCGATTCTTATTTCCAAGGTCAGACTTAAACAGTCTATCCTAATTCCGTTCGATCAGCTACTCACAATAGTTAGACTTGGGAATCACTTTTGGGTTTACTAGTATATGATCCCCGCAGAGGATTTACACCTCAGATGAACGGAATGTTCGTCGCACCTAAAAAAAACGAGCACTTTCGTACTCGTTCTCTGATATAAACTACTGATTAAAGTGAGTTTACGTCAACTTTGATACCAACACCTTGAGTAGTTGTGATAGTCAAGTTTGTTACGTAAGTTCCTTTAGCTGTAGCTGGTTTTGCTTTTTGGATTGTTTCGTTGAAAGCTTTGAAGTTTTCAACCAATTTTTCAGCTTCAAATGATACTTTACCGATGATTGCTTGAACGTTACCTGCACGGTCAGCACGGTAAGTGATTTTACCACCTTTAGACTCTTCAACTGCTTTAGCAACATCCATTGTTACAGTACCAGTTTTAGGGTTTGGCATCAAGTTACGTGGTCCAAGGACACGTCCAAGACGTCCAACAAGAGCCATCATGTCAGGTGTAGCGATAACTACGTCGAAGTCCAACCAACCATCGTTGATTTTAGCAACAAGGTCATCTTCACCAACAAAGTCTGCACCAGCAGCTTTTGCTTCTTCAGCTTTTGCACCACGTGCGAAAACAAGAACGCGTGAAGTTTTACCAGTACCATTTGGCAATACCATTGCTCCACGGATTTGTTGGTCAGCTTTTTTAACATCGATGTTCAAGTTGTAAGCAACTTCTACAGTTGCGTCAAATTTTGCAAAGTTAGTTTCTTTTGCAAGTGCTACAGCTTCTTCTACGCTGTATGCTTTTGTGCTGTCGATTTTCTCAAGAGCAGCACGAAGTTGTTTGCTTTTTTTAGCCATTTTCTATTCTCCTTGTAAGTGGTTCAATCGATTTTCATCTCCCACGTCACTTCTCGAAATGATGAAGTCTTGCGGGTTATATTGGGGGTGTTATTGATTAGTCAACAACAGTGAATCCCATAGAACGAGCAGTACCTTCGATCATACGCATTGCAGACTCTACGTTTGCTGCGTTCAAATCTGGCATCTTAGTTTCTGCAATTTCTTGTACTTGCGCACGAGTAACTGTAGCAACTTTAGTTTTGTTAGGTGTACCTGATCCTTTTTCAACACCTGCAGCTTTTTTCAAAAGAACAGCAGCTGGTGGTGTTTTAGTGATGAAAGTAAATGATTTATCTTCGTAAACTGAGATAACAACTGGAATGATCATACCAGCTTGGTCAGCTGTACGAGCGTTGAACTCTTTTGTGAATCCCATGATGTTGATACCAGCTTGACCAAGAGCAGGTCCAACCGGTGGAGCTGGTGTAGCTTTACCAGCAGGGATTTGCAATTTTACAAGTTTTTCGACTTTTTTAGCCATTTTTAAATCCTCCTTTGTGGTTTTGGCGGTAATTAAAGATTTTTACCTCCCACAAGTATGCTTTACACATACTCATCTATTATACACTATTTATCTGGAATTGCAAGAGAAAAGTTTATTTTTTAATCGACGTAATCTCCACCTTCAAAGCCGAAATACTCTTCCAAACTGAGGCCACTAGCTGCAATCTCTTTAGCCTCTTTTCCGACATAACGAAGGTGCCATTCCTCAGCCATATAGCCTGTTTCCTTTTCCTTACCTTTAAGATAACGGACAACAAAACCATAATCAGCCGCATGGTCCAAGAGCCATTGGGCCGCTTTTTCTTCTGTCACCAAATCACCATTTGTCCCAATCACATCAAAGGCCAAGCCTGTCTGGTGCTCGCTATAGCCAGGACGGGCAGAGTAACGGTCAGCTGCAGCCTTTCCATCTTTATTGACATAATCTTGATAGAGGTTAGTCTGAGTCTCGTAACTTCTAAAACCACTGTATTGATCACTAATTGGGAAGCCTGCCTCTTGCATCGCTTTGATGAGTTTGACCAACTCAGCCTTGGCTGTTGGATTTTCCCCTGGATTGTAGTCTTTCGATAATGGATAGTGTTTATTTGCTACGATAATTTCATCGTATTTCCCTTGAATACTGTAGTAGTCACCTTTGTTAACCACTTCTGCTTTTTTCTGGGTGGCTTCTTGAGACTTATTTCCGACTGTTCCATCAACTTTGGCTGTTTGTTCTGTCTTAGCTGCTCCATCTTCATTTTTTGCTTTTTCTTGTGAACAAGCTGCTAGACTCAAGGCTAGCAAGGCTGTCAAGACAAGGTATCTTTTTTTCATTTCTACTCCTTTATTTCCAATAATTTATCTAGTTCTGACGATAAACGTTCGACTAATCTTTTAATCTCATCCGATTTTGCTTGGCAGGTTTCTGCTGTCATTTCTTCAAAGGGAACCCACCAAACTGGCCCACGCCCCTTGAGACCGTGACCATTCATGTCACCTGTTCGTCTAGGAAAAAAATGCCAGTGAAGATGAGCATCACCATTTCCTAGCAGTTCGATATTCATTTTCTCAGCAGCAAAGGCCTTAGCAACCGCCTCTTGGACCAAACTCATTTCCTCTAGAAAACGGATTCTAGTTTCCTTCTCTAAATGATGCAATTCGGTGACATGTTCCTTGGCTAGAAAGAGACTATAGCCTGCAAAATACTGGTGGTCTCCAATCACAAGATAGCCTGTTTCCAACTCTTTAACAAAATAGGGGTTTTCCCCAGCTTTGATGAGATTAATTCTCTGGCAAATAAGGCACATGAGTCTCTCCTTTTAATTATAATAGCTTCAATCTTGAGTCTGACAACTTGAAATAGCGGTTCTTGTATCTTAAGTATGTAGAGATTAAACTACTCACTGTCAATCCCTACTCGATGTCCCCCTTAAATATCTGTTGCTAGGCTGTTCCCAATTCTCAACTGTTTCAGAGTCGAGAAGGATGGGATTAAGGTCAAAAAGTTGGTGTTTATAGGTCATCATTCTCCTCCCTCTTATCTTTATGAAATAAATTCTGAATCTTGTTAAAAAATGGAATAACTGT
>NZ_CAJZDT010000051.1:0-11376 GCF_915066115.1 uncultured Streptococcus sp.
GAAAGCAGACTAGCTTTTGCTTTTTTATCTATATTGCTTTACCAGTAAATAAAAAAGTTAAAAAAATCACAAAAACTTGAACGAACAAATGAAAAGGCTTACAATTATATTATAAACAGTACAAATAAAAAAAGGAGGAGTGCTTTATGAAAGCCTATACTTATGTTAAACCAGGACTTGCTTCTTTTGTTGATGTAGACAAACCAGTTATTCGCAAGCCAACAGACGCTATTGTGCGTATCGTAAAAACCACTATTTGTGGAACAGACCTCCATATTATCAAAGGGGATGTTCCTGCTTGTCAAAGTGGTACCATTCTTGGCCATGAAGGTATTGGGATTGTTGAAGAAGTTGGGGAAGGAGTTTCGAACTTCAAAAAAGGCGACAAGGTCTTGATTTCTTGTGTCTGTGCCTGTGGTAAATGCTACTACTGTAAAAAAGGAATTTATGCCCACTGTGAAGACGAAGGGGGCTGGATTTTCGGTCACTTGATTGATGGTATGCAGGCGGAGTATCTACGTGTCCCTCATGCAGATAACACTCTTTACCACACTCCAGAAGACTTGTCAGATGAAGCCTTGGTTATGCTATCAGACATTCTTCCTACTGGATATGAAATTGGTGTCTTGAAAGGGAAAGTAGAACCTGGTTGCAGCGTAGCCATTATTGGTTCAGGACCAGTTGGATTGGCTGCTCTTTTAACAGCTCAATTCTACTCACCAGCTAAATTGATTATGGTGGACTTAGACGATAACCGCTTGGAAACTGCTTTATCATTCGGTGCGACTCATAAGGTTAATTCTTCAGACCCTGAAAAAGCCATTAAAGAAATTTATGATTTGACAGATGGCCGCGGTGTGGACGTTGCCATCGAAGCTGTTGGTATTCCTGCAACATTTGATTTCTGTCAAAAGATTATTGGTGTAGACGGAACGGTTGCCAACTGTGGTGTACATGGTAAACCAGTCGAATTCGATTTGGACAAGCTTTGGATTCGCAACATCAATGTAACAACTGGTTTGGTATCTACAAATACCACTCCACAATTGTTGAAGGCACTTGAAAGTCATAAGATTGAACCAGAAAAATTGGTAACTCATTATTTCAAACTAAGTGAAATTGAAAAAGCCTATGAAGTCTTCGGTAAGGCAGCAGATCACCATGCCATTAAGGTCATTATCGAAAACGATATCTCAGAATCCTAAGAAACAAAAAGTTTTTTATCATATAAGCAAATAGAAATTCAGTCATCCATCAGATGGCTGGATTTTTATCTGAAAATTAAGAAATGAGCATATTTCTTTCCTTGTTTGGCGGAATTGGTTATAATATACGGTACAAAGGAATGAATGAATATGTATCGTGTTATAGAAATGTACGGAGATTTTGAACCGTGGTGGTTCTTAGAAGGTTGGGAAGAAGATATTGTAGCAAGTAAGAAATTTGACCAGTATTATGATGCTCTCAAATACTACAAGACTTGCTGGTTTAGATTGGAACAAGAATCCCCTCTTTATAAAAGTAGAAGCGACTTGATGACCATTTTTTGGGATCCAGAAGACCAACGCTGGTGCGATGAATGTGATGAGTATTTACAACAATACCATTCTTTGGCTCTTTTACAGGACGAGCAGGTTATTCCAGATGAAAAATTACGTCCGGGCTATGAAAAACAAACTGGTCAGGAGAGGCACCGTGCTTGCCGTATGAAATTAAAATAGAGAAAAAGTAACTTTTTTTGGAGTTGCTTTTTTTATTTTTCCAAATCTTTGCGAATAGTATAGGTGAGGAGGTAAGTATGGTTCAAGAAATTGCACAAGAAATCATTCGTTCGGCCCGGAAAAAAGGAGCGCAGGATATTTATTTTGTCCCTAAGTTAGACGCCTATGAGCTTCATATGAGAATAGGAGACGAGCGCTGTAAAATTGGTTGTTATGATTTTGAAAAATTTTCGGCCGTCATCAGTCATTTCAAGTTTGTGGCAGGTATGAATGTTGGAGAAAAGCGACGTAGTCAGCTAGGCTCCTGCGACTATGCCTATGACCAGAAGATGGCGTCCCTACGTTTATCTACCGTAGGCGATTATCGGGGGCATGAGAGTTTAGTTATTCGCTTATTGCACGATGAGGAGCAGGATTTGCATTTTTGGTTTCAGGATATTGGAGAACTGGGTAAGCAGTACAGGCAACGTGGCCTCTATCTCTTTGCTGGCCCAGTCGGCAGTGGCAAGACAACCCTGATGCATGAATTAGCTAAGTCCCTTTTTAAGGGGCAACAGGTTATGTCTATTGAAGATCCAGTCGAAATCAAGCAGGACGACATGCTCCAGTTGCAGCTAAATGAAGCAATCGGACTAACCTATGAAAATCTCATCAAGCTTTCCTTACGTCATCGTCCTGACCTTTTGATTATCGGAGAAATTCGAGACAGCGAGACGGCGCGTGCAGTAGTTAGAGCTAGTTTGACAGGGGCAACAGTCTTTTCAACCATCCATGCCAAGAGTATTCGAGGTGTTTATGAACGCCTGCTGGAGTTGGGTGTGAGTGAGGAGGAATTAGCAGTCGTTCTGCAAGGAGTCTGCTACCAGAGATTAATCGGGGGAGGAGGAATTGTTGACTTTGCAAACAAAGACTATCAAGAACACCAGCCAACTAGCTGGAATAAGCAGATTGACCAGCTTCTTAAAGATGGACATATCACAAGTCTTCAGGCTGAAACGGAAAAAATTAGCTACAGCTAAGCAAAAAAATATGATTACCTTGTTTAACAATCTCTTTTCCAGCGGTTTTCATCTGGTAGAGACCATCTCTTTTTTAGATAGGAGTGCTTTGTTGGACAAGCAGTGTGTGACCCAGATGCGCACGGGCTTGTCTCAGGGGAAATCATTCTCAGAAATGATGGAAAGTTTGGGTTTTTCCAGTGCCATTGTCACTCAGTTATCCCTAGCTGAAGTTCATGGGAATCTCCACCTGAGTTTGGGAAAGATAGAAGAATATCTGGACAATCTGGCCAAGGTCAAGAAAAAATTAATTGAAGTAGCGACCTATCCTTTGATTTTGCTGGGTTTTCTTCTCTTAATTATGCTGGGACTGCGAAACTACCTACTACCACAACTGGATAGTAGCAATATTGCCACCCAAATTATCGGCAATCTGCCACAAATCTTTCTAGGAATGGTAGGGTTGATTTCTCTACTTACCCTTTTAGCACTAACTTTTTATAAAAGAAGTTCTAAGATGCGCGTCTTTTCTATCCTAGCACGCATTCCTTTTCTTGGAATCTTTGTGCAGACCTATTTGACAGCCTATTATGCGCGTGAGTGGGGGAATATGATTTCGCAGGGAATGGAGTTGACGCAGATTTTTCAGATCATGCAGGAACAAGGTTCCCAACTCTTTAAAGAAATCGGTCGAGATTTGGCTCAAGCCCTACAAAATGGTCAGGAATTTTCCCAAACCATAGCGACCTATCCCTTCTTTAAGAAGGAGTTGAGTCTCATCATCGAGTATGGAGAAGTCAAGTCCAAGCTGGGTGGTGAGTTGGAAATCTATGCTGAAAAAACTTGGGAAGCCTTTTTTACCCGAGTCAACCGCACCATGAACTTAGTACAGCCACTGGTCTTTATCTTTGTGGCTCTGATTATCGTTTTACTTTACGCGGCAATGCTCATGCCCATGTATCAAAATATGGAGGTAAATTTTTAAAATGAAAAAAATGATGACATTCTTGAAAAAAGCTAAGGTTAAAGCTTTTACACTTGTGGAAATGTTGGTGGTCTTGCTCATCATCAGTGTGCTTCTCTTGCTCTTTGTACCTAATTTGACCAAGCAAAAAGAAGCAGTCAATGACAAAGGAAAAGCTGCTGTTGTTAAGGTGGTGGAAAGTCAGGCAGAACTTTATCGTTTGGATAAAAATGATGACGCCAGTCTCAGCAAATTACAAGCGGACGGTCGTATCACAGCTGAGCAAGCCAAAGCTTATAAAGACTACCATGCAAAACAAAAAACAAGTCAAACGGTTGCAGATTAAGGCCTTTACCATGCTTGAAAGTCTCTTGGTTTTGGGTCTTGTGAGTATCCTTGCCTTGGGCTTGTCCGGCTCTGTCCAGTCCACTTTTGCGGCGGTAGAGGAGCAGATTTTCTTTATGGAGTTTGAAGAACTTTATCGGGAAACCCAAAAACGCAGTGTAGCTAGTCAGCAAAAGACTAGTCTAAACTTAGATGGGCAGACGATCAGTAATGACAGTCAAAAGTTGACAGTTCCTAAAGGAATTCAGGCACCATCAGGCCAAAGTATTACATTTGACCGAGCTGGGGGCAATTCGTCCCTAGCTAAGGTTGAATTTCAGACCAGTAAAGGAGCGATTCGTTATCAATTATATCTAGGAAATGGAAAAATTAAACGCATTAAGGAAACAAAAAATTAGGGCAGTGATTTTACTGGAAGCAGTAGTCGCTTTAGCAATCTTTGCCAGTATTGCTACCCTCCTTTTGGGCCAAATTCAGAAAAATAGGCAGGAAGAAGCAAGAATCTTGCAGAAAGAAGAAGTTGTGCGTGTAGCTAAGATGGCCCTGCAGACAGGTCAAAATCAGGTAAACATCAACGGAGTTGAGATTCAGGTGTTTTCTAGTGAAAAGGGATTGGAGGTCTACTATGGCTCAGAACAGTTGTTGGCTATCAAAGAGCCATAAGATCAAGGCTTTTACCCTGTTAGAATCCCTGATTGCACTCATTGTCATCAGTGGAAGCTTACTCCTCTTTCAAGCCATGAGTCAGCTCCTCATTTCAGAAGTTCGCTACCAGCAACAAAGCGAGCAAAAAGAGTGGCTCTTGTTTGTGGACCAGCTGGAGGCAGAATTAGATCGTTCGCAGTTCGAAAAAGTGGAAGGCAACCGCATTTATATGAAGCAGGATGGCAAGGAAATTGCAATAGGCAAGTCAAAATCAGATGATTTTCGGAAAACCGATGCCAGTGGACGAGGCTATCAGCCCATGGTTTATGGACTCAAATCAGCACAGATTACAGAGGAAAATCAAGTGGTTCGTTTTCGTTTCCAGTTTCAAAAAGGCTTAGAAAGGGAGTTCATCTATCGTGTGGAAAAAGCAAAAAGTTAAGGCAGGAGTTCTCCTCTATGCAGTCACCATGGCAGCCATCTTTAGTCTTTTGTTGCAATTTTACTTGAACCGACAAGTCGCCCACTATCAAGACTATACTTTGAATAAAGAGAAATTGGTTGCTTTTGCTATGGCTAAACGAACCAAAGATAAGGTTGAGCAAGAAAGTGGGGAACAGGCCTTTAACCTAGGTCAGGTAAGCTATCAAAACAAGAAAACAAGCTTGGTGACGACGGTTCGTACGCCTAAGAGCCAATATGAATTCATCTTTCCTTCCGTCAAAATCAAAGAAGAGAAAACGGATAAAAAGGAAAAGGTAGTGACTGATTCAAGTAATCAAGCAGAGAAGAAAAAATCAGAAGAGAAGGTTGAAAAGAAAGAGAATTTCTAGCCAATCAAGCTACTTTGTGCTAAACTAAAAATATGAAACATGATTTTAACCACAAAGCAGAAACTTTTGATTCACCTAAAAATATCTTCCTAGCAAACTTGGTTTATCAAGCTATTGAGAAACAGCTTGATCTTCTATCAGACAAAGAAATTCTGGATTTTGGTGGTGGGACGGGGCTCTTAACCTTGCCCCTAGCCAAGCAGGCTAAGTCAGTCACTCTTGTAGACATTTCTGAGAAAATGCTGGAGCAAGCTCGTTTGAAAGCGGAACAGCAAGACATCAAGAATATCCAGTTTTTGGAACAAGATTTATTGAAAAGTCCCTTGAAGCAAGAGATTGATCTCATTGTTGTTTGTCGGGTTCTTCATCATATGCCTGATTTGGATGCAGCTCTCTCACTGTTTCATCAACATTTGAGGAAAGATGGACAACTCCTCATTGCTGATTTTACCAAGGCGGAAGCTAACCATCATGGATTTGAATTGGTTGAACTGGAAAACAAGCTAGCCCAGTTTGATTTTTCATCTGTGTATAGTCAGATTCTCTATAGCGCTGAAGACCTGTTTCAAGGAAATTACTCAGAACTCTTTTTAACAGTAGCACAAAAATCACTCGCCTAGTCAGGGAGTGATTTTTCTATAAGGATGGAAAAAAGAAGGGAAATTTGATAAGATAGGAATATGGATTTTGAAAAAATTGAACAAGCTTATACGTATTTACTAGAGAATGTCCAAGTCATCCAAAGTGATTTGGCGACCAATTTTTATGACGCCTTGGTGGAGCAAAACAGCATCTATCTGGATGGTGAGACTGAGCTAAATCAGGTAAAAGAGAACAATCAAGCCCTTAAGCGTTTAGCGCTTCGCAAGGGAGAATGGCTCAAGACCTACCAGTTCCTCTTGATGAAGGCTGGGCAAACAGAACCCTTGCAGGCCAATCACCAATTTACACCAGATGCCATTGCTTTACTTTTGGTGTTTATTGTGGAAGAGTTGTTTAAAGAGAAGGAGATTACGATCCTCGAAATGGGTTCTGGGATGGGAATTTTGGGCGCTACTTTCTTGACCTCGCTTGATAAAAAGGTGGATTACTTGGGAATGGAAGTGGATGATTTGCTGATTGATTTGGCGGCTAGTATGGCAGATGTAATTGGTTTGCAGGCTGGTTTTGTCCAAGGAGATGCCGTTCGTCCACAAATGCTCAAAGAAAGCGATGTGGTCATCAGCGACTTGCCTGTCGGCTATTATCCTGATGACGCCGTTGCGTCGCGCCATCAAGTTGCTTCTAGTCAAGAACATACTTACGCCCATCACTTGCTCATGGAACAAGGACTTAAGTACCTCAAGTCAGATGGATACGCTATTTTTCTCGCTCCGAGTGATTTGTTGACCAGTCCTCAAAGTGATTTGTTGAAAGGCTGGTTGAAAGAGGAGGCAAGTCTGACTGCCATGATTAGTCTGCCTGAAAATCTCTTTGCTAATGCTAAACAATCCAAGACTATTTTTATCTTACAGAAGAAAAGTGAAATAGCAGTGGAGCCTTTTATTTATCCACTTTCTAGCTTGCAAGATGCAAGTGTTTTAATGAAATTTAAAGAAAATTTTCAAAAATGGACTCAAGGTACTGAAATATAAAATAGATTTTGTTATAATAGATGAAAACGCTTAAAAAGGGGTATCATGTTATGACAAAAACAATTGCAATCAATGCGGGAAGTTCAAGTTTGAAATGGCAACTTTATCAAATGCCAGAGGAAAAAGTTCTTGCTAAAGGTTTAATTGAACGTATCGGCTTGAAAGATTCAATTTCAACTGTAAAATTTGATGGTCGTTCTGAACAACAAATTTTGGATATTGAAAATCATACACAAGCCGTTAAAATCTTATTGGATGACTTGATTCGTTTCGATATTATCAAGGCTTATGATGAGATTACAGGTGTTGGACACCGTGTTGTTGCAGGTGGAGAATATTTCAAAGAATCAACAGTTGTTGAAGGGGATGTTTTAGAAAAAGTTGAAGAGTTGAGTTTGTTGGCTCCTCTCCACAATCCAGCTAATGCAGCAGGTGTTCGCGCCTTCAAGGAATTGTTGCCAGACATTACCAGTGTAGTTGTTTTTGATACTTCATTCCACACAACTATGCCAGAGAAAGCTTATCGCTACCCTCTACCAACAAAATATTACACAGAAAACAAGGTTCGTAAATATGGTGCCCACGGTACAAGTCACCAGTTTGTAGCAGGAGAAGCTGCAAAACTCTTGGGCCGTCCATTAGAGGACTTGAAATTGATTACTTGCCACATCGGTAATGGTGCTTCTATTACAGCAGTTAATGGCGGTCAATCTGTTGATACTTCAATGGGATTCACTCCACTTGGTGGTGTGATGATGGGAACTCGTACAGGAGATATTGACCCAGCTATCATTCCTTACTTAATGCAATATACAGAGGACTTTAACACGCCTGAAGACATTAGTCACGTTCTTAATCGTGAATCAGGACTAATGGGGGTTTCAGGTAAATCTAGTGATATGCGTGATGTGATTGCTGCTATGGAAGAAGGGGACCACGATGCCACTTTAGCCTATGAAATGTATGTTGACC
This sequence comes from uncultured Streptococcus sp., assembly GCF_915066115.1. Taxonomy (GTDB): domain Bacteria; phylum Bacillota; class Bacilli; order Lactobacillales; family Streptococcaceae; genus Streptococcus. The sequence goes on from NZ_CAJZDT010000051.1 coordinate 8,113, forward strand.
GTATCCAAAAACATATCGGTCAATACCTTGCAGTCCTAAATGGAGCAGATGCTATTATCTTTACTGCGGGTATCGGTGAAAATGCTGCAAACGTACGTGAAGATGTTATCTCAGGGATTTCTTGGTTTGGCTGTGATGTTGACCCAGAAAAGAACGTCTTTGGTGTGACAGGAGACATTTCAACAGAGGCAGCGAAAATTCGTGTTTTGGTTATTCCAACAGATGAAGAATTGGTCATTGCCCGTGACGTTGAACGCTTGAAAAAATAACTAAAATCAGAAAAAATATTCAGTACAAGGAGTTGGGAAAGAGATTTTTCCAGCTTCTTTTTCTGATGGAAATGTCCAAAACCTTGCTATGATTGGCTTTTTTGAAAAATATGGTATAATAGTAGTAATTTAATAGATGGAGTTGAGTTTTGAAGAAAAACTTTCGTGTAAAAAGAGAGAAAGATTTTAAGGCGATTTTCAAGGAGGGGACAAGTTTTGCTAATCGCAAATTTGTTGTCTACCAACTAGAAAACCAGAAAAACCATTTTCGAGTAGGTCTATCAGTTAGCAAAAAACTTGGGAATGCCGTCACTAGAAATCAAATCAAGCGACGAATCCGACATATTATCCAGAATGCAAAAGGGAGTCTGGTAGAAGATGTCGACTTTGTTGTCATTGCTCGAAAAGGGGTCGAAACCTTGGGATACGCAGAGATGGAGAAAAATCTACTCCACGTATTAAAATTATCAAAGATTTACCAGGAAGGAAATGGGAGTGAAAAAGAAACTACAGTTGACTAGTTTGCTAGGTCTATCTCTATTTATCATGACAGCTTGTGCGACAAATGGGACAACTAGTGATATTACGGCAGATTCGACTGATTTTTGGAGTAAATTGGTTTACTTCTTTGCAGAAGTCATTCGCTTTTTATCATTTGATATTAGTATCGGAGTGGGGATTATTCTCTTTACAATCTTGATTCGTACAGTACTCTTGCCAGTCTTTCAAGTGCAAATGGTAGCGTCTAGAAAAATGCAGGAAGCTCAACCACGCATTAAGGCGCTTCGAGAACAATATCCGGGTCGAGATATGGAAAGCAGAACCAAGCTAGAGCAGGAAATGCGTAAAGTCTTTAAAGAAATGGGTGTCAGACAGTCAGATTCTCTTTGGCCGATTTTGATTCAGATGCCGCTTATCTTGGCCTTGTTCCAAGCCCTATCAAGAGTTGACTTTTTGAAGACAGGTCATTTCTTATGGATTAACCTTGGTGGTGTGGATAGGACACTTGTGCTTCCGATTTTAGCAGCAGTGTTCACCTTTTTAAGTACTTGGTTATCCAATAAAGCCTTGTCTGAGCGTAATGGAGCTACGACTGCGATGATGTACGGGATTCCAGTCTTGATTTTTATCTTTGCAGTTTATGCGCCAGGTGGAGTCGCCCTATATTGGACAGTGTCCAATGCTTATCAAGTCCTGCAAACCTATTTCTTGAACAATCCATTCAAGATTATCGCAGAGCGAGAGGCGGTAGCTCAGGCACAGAAAGATTTGGAAAATAGAAAAAGAAAAGCCAAGAAAAAGGCTCAGAAAACGAAATAATAAGGAGGAATCTGGTAATGGTAGTATTTACAGGTTCAACTGTTGAAGAAGCAATCCAGAAAGGATTGAAAGAATTAGATATTCCAAGAATGAAGGCTCACATTAAAGTCATTTCTCGTGAAAAAAATGGATTTCTTGGTTTATTTGGTAAAAAACCAGCTCAAGTTGACATTGAAGCTATTAGTGAAACAACTGTCATTAAAGCCAATCAACAAGCTGTAAAGGGCGTTCCTAAAGAAATTAATGAACAAAATGAACCAGTCAAAACGGTCAGTGAAGCAACCGTTGATTTGGGGCATGTGGTAGAAGCAATTAAAAAGATTGAAGAGGAAGGCCAAGGGGTTTCTGATGAAGTCAAGGCTGAAATTTTGAAAAATGAAAAACATGCTAACACCATTTTAGAAGAAACTGGACATATTGAGATTCTAAATGAATTACAACTTGAAGAAGCTGGTTTCGGTGAAGAAGTAGAAACTCCTATTGTTGAGACTCAAGCTGAACAAACTGAAAGTCAAGAATTAGAAGATTTGGGCTTAAAGGTGGAACCAAGCTTTGATATTGAACAAGTGGCTACGGAAGTAACGACTTATGTTCAAACGATCATTGATGATATGGACGTTGAGGCGACGATTTCAAATGAATATAACCGTCGTAGCATCAACTTACAAATTGATACCAATGAACCAGGTCGTATTATCGGTTACCATGGTAAAGTCTTGAAGGCCTTGCAACTGTTGGCTCAAAATTATCTTTATAACCGCTATTCAAGAACCTTCTACATCACAATCAATGTCAATGATTATGTTGAACACCGTGCAGAAGTCTTGCAGACTTATGCTCAAAAATTGGCGACTCGTGTTTTAGAAGAAGGTCGCAGCCATCAAACAGATCCTATGTCAAATAGCGAACGCAAGATCATCCATCGTATTATTTCACGTATTGATGGCGTGACTAGTTACTCTGAGGGTGATGAGCCAAATCGTTATGTTGTCGTAGATACAGAATAAGTAAAATCAGGGTTCTCCTGATTTTTTGCTAGTTAGAAGAGGTTAAGCGTATGTTGAATAAGATAAGAGACTATCTAGACTTTGCAGGGATCCAGTACCGTAATCCAGATAAAGCTGGGGAAGAACGAGAGAAAATGCTGGAATTGCGCCACAAAGGCCAAGAGGCTCGAAAGGCCTTTACAGAATTGGCTAAAGCATTTCAAGCAAGTCGTCCAGAATGGCAACTCCAGCAGATTAGCCAGTGGATGAATCAGGCCCAGCGCTTGCGACCACACTTCTGGGCTTATATACAGCGTGAGGGGAAAGTGACAGAACCTATGTTGGCTCTTCGTTTGTATGGAAGCTCTTCTGATTTTGGTGTCTCCCTAGAAGTTAGTTTCATCGAGCGTAAGAAAGATGAGCGAACTCTAGGCAAGCAGGCCAAAGTTTTAAAAGTTCCAACCGTTGAAGGTGTTTATTATCTAGTCTACTCCGATGGTCAAAGTCAACGGTGGGAGGCGAACGAAGAAAATCGTCAGGTTTTAGTCGAGAAGGTAGGAAGTCAAGAAATCCGAAAAGTGTTAGTTAAAGCAGATGTTTCTTTTATTGAAAATCAATCATTAGAAGTGATTTTAGAAAAATTAGATGAAGCTTATGAGCGCTTACTTCCCTACTATCAGGCGACTAGA
>NZ_CAJZDT010000052.1:0-11373 GCF_915066115.1 uncultured Streptococcus sp.
TTTTGTACCCAGATTTGTTATTATTGTGACTTCTCAAAGGTTTTCATCAAAAATCAGCCAGTTGATAGCTATTTGGAGTATTTGCTGGAAGAGTTTCGTTCTTATGACATTCAAAAGTTACGAACCCTTTACATCGGTGGTGGGACACCAACAGCTTTGTCAGCTCCGCAACTGGAGGTATTGCTGGATGGCTTGACTGAAAACTTGGACTTGTCTGTCTTGGAGGAGTTGACCATTGAAGCCAATCCCGGCGACTTGGATGCGGATAAGATTGCGGTTTTGAAGAACTCGGCTGTCAATCGTGTTTCACTAGGTGTGCAGACCTTTGATGACAAGATGCTGAAAAAGATTGGGCGCAGTCATTTGGAGAAGGATATTTATGAAAATATCGACCGCCTGAAACTGGCTGGTTTTGATAATATCTCTATCGATTTGATTTATGCGCTGCCTGGTCAGACTATGGAGCAGGTCAAGGACAATGTGGCTAAGGCTATTGGGCTGGATATTCCTCATATGAGTTTGTATAGTTTGATTTTAGAAAATCATACGGTCTTTATGAACCGTATGCGACGAGGAAAATTGCCTCTACCTAAGGAGGAATTGGAGGCTGAGATGTTTGAGTACATCATCGCGGAGCTGGAGAAATCTGGTTTTGAGCATTATGAGATTTCCAATTTCTCCAAGCCTGGTTTTGAAAGTCGCCATAATCTCATGTACTGGGACAATGCTGAATACTATGGCATCGGTGCTGGGGCATCTGGTTATGTCAATGGAGTACGCTATAAAAATCATGGTCCCATTCGTCATTATCTCACTGCGGTTGAGGAAGGCAATGCACGTATCACAGAAGAACACCTGAGTCAAAAGGAGCAAATGGAAGAGGAAATGTTCTTGGGCCTCCGCAAGAAATCAGGAGTCTCCATGGCGCGATTTGAGGAAAAATTTGGACGGTCCTTCGATGGACTTTATGGAGAAATTGTCAAGGACTTGGTTCAACAAGGTCTCATGCAAATAGAGGGTGACCGAGTTCGCATGACAAAAAGAGGTCTCTTTTTAGGAGACACCGTTGCAGAACGATTTATTTTGGAGTAGAATGATGGGCTTAACTTATCAAATGAAAATGAAAATTCCTTTTGATATGGCTGATATGAACGGTCATATCAAGCTTCCAGATGTGATTTTGTTGTCCCTGCAAGTTTCAGGGATGCAGTCGATTGAACTGGGTGTTAGTGATAAGGCCATTTTGGAAAACTATAATCTGGTCTGGATTATCACAGATTATGATATTGAGGTGGTTCGTTTGCCTCGTTTTGCGGAAGAAATCACTATTGAAACGGAAGCCCTGAGCTACAATCGACTCTTTTGCTACCGTCGCTTTACCATTTATGATGAAGCAGGTCAGGAACTCATCCACATGATAGCGACTTTTGTTCTGATGGACCGAGATAGTCGAAAAGTCCATGCTGTCGAACCTGAGATTGTGGCTCCTTACCAGTCTGATTTTGATAAAAAGCTTATCCGTGGGCCAAAGTATGAGTCCTTGAACGAATCAATCAGCAAGGATTACCATGTCCGCTTTTACGATTTGGATATGAATGGTCATGTCAATAACAGTAAATACTTGGACTGGATTTTTGAGGTCATGGGAGCGGACTTTTTGACCCAATATATTCCCAAGAGAATCAACCTCAAGTATGTCAAGGAAGTTCGACCAGGTGGGGTTATTACATCGTCTGTTGAACGGACTGGACTGGAAAGCAAGCATGAGATTACAAGCGACGGGGCTACCAATGCCCAAGCTATGATTACTTGGCAAGAAATGAAAAAGGATTAGAGAAAAATATGAAATATAAAGGCTATTTAATTGATTTAGACGGAACTATTTATAAGGGTAAAGACAGAATCCCAGCAGGGGAGGCTTTTATCCATGAATTGCAAAAGCGGGACATTCCCTATCTCTTTGTGACCAACAATACAACCCGTACTCCAGAGAGTGTTCAAGAAATGTTGGCTCAGAATTTTAATATCGATACGCCCCTATCGACTGTCTACACAGCGACTTTGGCCACTATCGACTATATGAATGACTTGGGGCTTGAAAAGACGGTCTATGTCATCGGAGAAGCAGGGCTTAAGGAAGCCATTAAGGCGGCTGGTTATGTGGAAGACAAGGATAATCCTGCCTATGTGGTAGTAGGTCTGGACTGGCAAGTTGACTATGAAAAATTTGCGACAGCAACTCTAGCTATCCAAAAGGGAGCTCACTTTATCGGAACCAATCCTGACCTCAACATCCCTACAGAACGTGGGCTTTTGCCGGGGGCTGGTTCACTGATTACCCTTCTTGAAGTGGCAACACGAGTAAAGCCTGTTTATATCGGAAAACCAAATGCCATCATTATGGACAAGGCAGTTGAGCACTTAGGCTTGGAACGTGAAGAGTTGATTATGGTTGGGGACAACTATTTAACAGATATTCGAGCAGGGATTGACAATGGCATTCCAACGCTCTTGGTGACGACAGGTTTTACTAAGGCAGAAGAAGTAGCAGACCTGCCAATCGCACCGACTCATGTGGTTTCTAGCCTTGCGGAGTGGGATTTTGATGAAAACTAAACTGACCTTTTGGGCCTCTATGCTCTTTCTCCTCTCCCTCTCAATCCTTCTGACTATTTATCTGGCTTGGATTGTTTATCCATTGGAAATTCAGTGTCTGAACTTGACGGATCGAGTCTATCTAAAACCAGAAACCATTCAGTACAACTTTCATATCTTGATGAATTACCTGACCAATCCTTTTAGTCAAGTCTTGCAGATGCCTGATTTTCGTTCGTCAGCAGCTGGTCTGCACCACTTTGCGGTGGTCAAAAATCTCTTTCACTTGGTGCAGCTAGTAGCTCTAGTGACACTACCAAGCTTCTATGTCTTTGTCAAAGGAATTATGAAAAAGGGCTTTTTGTCTCTCTTTTGTAAAAGTCTCCTAGCTCTAGTAGTCTTGCCTTTGCTGATTGGGCTTGGGGGAGTTTTGATTGGTTTTGATCAATTCTTTACTCTTTTCCATCAAATTCTCTTTGTGGGAGATGATACCTGGCTTTTTGACCCAGCCAAGGATCCAGTGATTCTGATTTTGCCAGAGACCTTCTTCCTTCATGCCTTTCTTCTCTTTTTTGCCCTCTATGAAAGCTTCTTTGGCTATCTTTATCTAAAAAGTCGTAGGAAGTGAAACGAAAGATGTTCTTATTTCACATGTATAAATTAGGTGTGTGATTCGAAACTATCGTTAAGAGTGAATTAACTAAATCAGAAATGTATTAATCGTTCGCAAACAGTCTATTTTTCTTGAAAAAATAGGCTTTTTTTCTAAAAATCTCTAGTCAAGCGCTTTATTTTTTTGTATAATAGAAGTAGCAAAGTATAGATAAGAAGAGAAAAGCATGATTACACTATTTCTATCACCGAGCTGTACTTCATGTCGTAAGGCAAAGGCCTGGTTAGAAAAACATAAGGTTCCCTTTGAGGAACACAATATTATGACCAGTCCCTTAACAAGAAAAGAATTGCAACACATCCTTTCCTTGACCGAAAATGGTACTGATGACATCATTTCAACTCGTTCAAAAATTTTTCAAAAATTGGATATTGATGTAGAGAGTATTTCGGTATCGGAGTTGCTTCAGTTGATTGAGCAATATCCTAGTCTTTTGCGTCGCCCAATTATTATAGATACCAAACGCATGCAGATCGGTTTTAATGAAGATGAGATTCGTGCTTTTCTCCCTCGTAGTTACCGTAAGCAAGAACTAAAAGAAGCAAGAATGAGAGCTGGTATTAGTTAATGAACAAACAGTATAGTTACCCACTAGATTTGTCGTGGAGCACTGAAGAACTTGCTTCAGTGCTTTCTTTTTTTAATGATGTTGAAGCTGCCTATGAAGGCAAGGTAGAGGCTAAAAAGTTACTGGACTCCTATAAGGGATTCAAAGCGGTCGTGCCAAGCAAGAGCGAAGAAAAACGTTTGGGACGAGAATTTGAAACAGTTAGTGGCTATTCGCTTTATCGAGCAGTTCAGACTGCCAAGGAAAAAGGGGAAGGGAAGATTTCTCTTGGAAAGTAAATTTGAATTTGCTAAAGAGCTTGTCAATAAGGCGGGTCAGTACATTCTTGACCATATGCAGGAAGACTTGTGTGTTGAAACCAAGTCCTCTCCAACAGATTTGGTGACCAGACTGGACAAGGAAGTTCAGGAACTCTTGGTTAGTGAGATTTTGTCTCGTTATCCTGAGGATAAGATTTGTGCTGAAGAAGGGTGTCTGCGAGCCTCGGTTAAAGAGGGTAAGGTTTGGGTCATTGATCCCATCGATGGGACCAATAATTTTGTGGCCCAGCAGGAAGATTTTGCTGTCATGATGGCTTATTTTGAAAATGGTCAGGGACAGTTTGGTCTGATTTATGATGTGGTCAAAGGGGATTGTTACCACGGTGGTGGGGAATTTCCAGTTTGTCTAAATGATAGGCCCCTAGCTCCCTTTAAAGCAAAACCACTTGGAGATTTCCTTATTGCAGGGAATAGTGGTATGCTGGAAACCAATGAATGGGGTCTGGCTGATTTGGGTCGAGCGGTCCTCGGTGTACGTGTCTATGGGAGTGCGGCCATTAGTTTTGCCAAGATTTTGTCAGGGCGTTTGTTGACCTATGTCACCTATCTGCAACCATGGGATTATGCCGCAGCTAGTATTTTAGGGGAAAGTCTGGGCTATCGGGTTGTGACTCTATCTGGTCAACCACTTGATTTTCAAACCAGACAACCGGTCATGATGCTACCTCTTGAGATGCAGGAGGAAATTCAGTCCTATATTTACGAAAGGAAAAGAACTTAAATGCAATTTCCAGAAGGATTTGTTGAAAAATATGAAGAGATACTAGGAGATGAGGCAAGAGATTTTCTTGCCTCTTTTGAGGAGGAAGCGGTTTCGGCCTTTCGGGTCAATCCTTTAAAAGAAGCGCCAGTTTCCTTTCCTGATGCTATTCCTCAGACTCTTTGGGGCCACTATGGAAAGGTATCAGGAAAATCGCCTGAGCATGCTACAGGATTGGTTTATTCGCAAGAACCCGCTGCTCAGATGGTTGCTCAGGTTGCCCAGCCCAGTCCTGGTATGAAAGTCTTGGACCTGGCTGCTGCACCGGGTGGAAAATCCACTCAGCTGGCAGCCTATCTAGCAGGAGAAGGTCTCCTGGTTTCCAATGAAATTTCAAGCAAACGGGCTAAGATTTTAGTGGAAAACATGGAGCGCTTTGGAGCGACAAATGTCGTGGTGACCAATGAATCTGCTGACCGTTTGGCCAAGGTTTTTAAAGGCTATTTTGACTTGATTGTCCTTGATGCCCCTTGCTCTGGTGAAGGGATGTTTCGTAAGCAACCAGATGCTATGGACTATTGGAACTTAGATTATCCAAGTCAATGCGCCAGCTTGCAAAGAGAAATTCTAGCAGATGCAGTGACCATGCTGGCAGAGGGAGGTCGTCTGGTTTATTCAACCTGTACCTGGGCACCTGAGGAAAACGAAGAGATTGTTAATTGGCTGCTGGAAGAGTATGATTTTGATTTACTACCAGTAGAGCATATCAATGGAATGGTAGCTGGTATTGACTTGCCAGAAACGGCTCGGATGTACCCTCATCATTTTAAGGGAGAGGGTCAGTTTGTCGCCCATTTACAATTTAAGGGTGAAAATCCAGCACCTAAATTTAAGGCGAGTAAGAGCAATCTCAGCCGAGAACAACTTACCTTGTGGCAGGAATTTGCCCAAAAACACTTGAAGGTCAATCTAAGGGGGACCTTGCAGACTTTTGGAGACCAACTCTATCTCTTGCCAGAACTCTTGCCAGATTTAGGGAAGCTCAAGATTGCTCGCAATGGACTGCATCTGGGTACCTTTAAGAAGAAACGCTTTGAGCCTAGTTTTGCTCTTGGTCTAGCCTTGAAACCGAGTCAGGTCAAGCAGTCGGTTGAAATTGACCAAGAAGAGTTTGTAAAGTATGTGGCTGGAGAAACTGTTCATCTGGCAGAAAGTCTGCCAAATGGTTGGTACCAAGTTTTGGTTCAAGGCAATGGGTTGGGCTTTGCTAAGGTGACTGGAAATGTTTTGAAAAATTATTTTCCAAAAGGCCTAAGATTCAAGTGAAAATGCTAGTCAAAGTAGCTTGTCTATGTTATAGTGGAAGTATGGATTTTTTTCAAATTGTCTTTCATTTTAAGTCAAAATTGGTGGAAAAGGTAACTGAGCAAATGACTAGTAAAACCAAGCTAGTAACTTCAGTTGGCTCCCAATTTTCAAAAGAAAAACATAAATAAATAGTTGAAAAAATTCACGACATTCACCATTATTTTCAAGGAGAAAAACAGTGAAAAAAAGGAAAAAACTCGCTCTATCCCTTGCAGCTCTTTTGCTGGCAGGTTCTTTGGCGGGATGTGCTAGCTGGATTGATCGTGGAGAATCCATGACAGCTGTTGGCTCAACGGCTCTTCAGCCCTTGGTCGAAGCAGCAGCAGATGAATTTGGCTCTATGCACGTTGGAAAAACAGTCAACGTCCAAGGTGGAGGATCTGGTACAGGTTTGTCTCAGGTTCAGTCTGGAGCCGTTGATGTAGGAAATTCAGACGTATTTGCCGAGGAAAAAGACGGTATCAACGCATCCGCTCTAGTGGACCATAAGGTTGCTGTAGCAGGCTTGGCAGTGATTGTAAATAAGGAAGTTGACGTTGAAAATCTAACAACTGAACAACTCCGTAGCATCTTCACAGGTCAAGTGACCAACTGGAAAGAAGTCGGTGGGAAGGACCTAGCCATTTCTATTATCAACCGTGCGGCAAGTTCAGGTTCGCGTGCAACCTTTGATAGTGTTATCATGGATGGTCAATCTGCCGTGCAGAGTCAAGAACAGGATTCAAACGGGATGGTCAAAAACATTGTTTCCCAGACACCAGGAGCCATTTCTTACCTAGCCTTTGCCTATGTGGATGACTCGGTGAAACGCATGAAGTTAAATGGCTATGAGCCAATTGCAGAAAATGTTACGACCAATAACTGGCCTTTGTGGTCTTATGAACACATGTACACCCTAGGTCAGCCAAATGAATTGGTGGCAGAATTCCTCAACTTTGTCCTTTCAGATGAAGCACAAAGCGGAATCGTTAAGGGAATGGGCTATATTTCTGTCAAGGAAATGAAGGTTGAAAAAGATGCTGTAGGAACGGTGACAGCACTAGAAGGGAGTCAATAATGAATCAAGAAGAATTAGCTAAAAAATTACTTTCTCCCTCAAAGAACTCTCGTCTAGAGAAACTAGGAAAAGGCTTGACCTTTGCCTGTCTGTCTTTGATTGTCATTATTGTGGCTATGATTTTGATTTTCGTAGCCCAAAAAGGTTTGTCGACCTTCTTTGTCAATGGAGTTAATATCTTTGATTTCCTCTTTGGCCAAACTTGGAATCCTTCAGGTAAACAATTTGGTGCCCTTCCTATGATTTTGGGTTCCTTTATTGTCACAATCCTATCAGCCCTTATCGCAACTCCTTTTGCCATCGGTGCGGCAGTCTTTATGACGGAGGTCTCACCAAAAGGTGCTAGAATCTTGCAACCAGCCATTGAATTGCTGGTCGGGATTCCTTCAGTCGTCTATGGATTTATCGGTTTGCAGGTTGTGGTTCCCTTTGTCCGCAGTGTTTTTGGTGGAACTGGTTTTGGAATCTTGTCAGGGATTTTCGTTCTCTTTGTCATGATTTTACCGACGGTAACCTTTATGACAACGGATAGCTTGCGTGCGGTGCCTCGTCACTACCGCGAAGCTAGTTTGGCTATGGGAGCTACTCGTTGGCAAACCATCTGGCGTGTAACCTTGAAGGCAGCGCGTTCAGGGATTTTCACAGCAGTGGTCTTTGGGATGGCGCGTGCCTTTGGTGAGGCTCTGGCTATTCAGATGGTGGTCGGAAACTCAGCAGTTGTCCCAACTTCACTAACGACACCTGCTGCGACCTTGACCTCTGTTTTGACCATGGGTATTGGAAATACCGTTATGGGAACAGTTGACAATAACGTTCTCTGGTCTCTGGCCTTAGTCTTGCTCTTGATGAGTTTGGCTTTCAACAGTGTGATTAAATTGATTACGAAAGAAAGAGGAAAGAAAAACTATGCACGCTAAGAAATTAGATAAAATTGCAACAGCTGTCCTCTACTCGATTGCAGGAATTATTGTTGCCATCTTGGCATCCTTGATTCTTTATATCTTGGTTCGTGGTTTGCCCCATATCTCTTGGTCTTTCTTGACAGGTAAATCATCTTCTTACCAAGCAGGTGGAGGGATTGGAATTCAGCTCTATAATTCCTTCTTCCTTTTGGTCATTACCTTGATTATTTCTGTTCCCTTATCTATGGGGGCTGGGATTTTCCTAGCCGAATATGCCAAAAAAGGTCCTGTGACAAATTTTGTCAGAACCTGTATTGAAATCTTGTCTTCATTGCCATCAGTGGTTGTAGGTCTCTTTGGTTACTTGATCTTTGTAGTTCAGTTTGAGTATGGATTTTCAATCATCTCAGGAGCCTTGGCTTTGACAGTCTTTAACCTGCCTCAGATGACTCGAAATGTTGAGGACAGTTTGAAACACGTTCACCATACGCAACGTGAGGCTGGCTTGGCTCTAGGGATTTCTCGTTGGGAGACTGTGGTCCATGTGGTCATTCCAGAAGCCCTTCCCGGTATTGTGACTGGGGTCGTCTTGGCCTCTGGTCGTATCTTTGGTGAGGCCGCCGCTCTTATCTATACGGCAGGGCCACACGCCCCCCCTCCTTGCCAGCTCACATGGAATATTCTCAGTGTTACTAGCCCAATCTCTATCTTCCGTCAAGCAGAAACCTTGGCTGTCCACATTTGGAAAGTCAATAGTGAAGGTACCATTCCAGATGGAACCATCGTATCAGCAGGTTCTGCGGCCGTGCTCCTCATCTTTATCCTCATCTTTAACTTTGGAGCCCGCAAACTCGGAAGCTACCTACATAAGAAATTAACCGCTGCCTAAAGGAGAAGCCATGTCAAAATATAATTGGGATGAAAAGCATATCATCACCTTTCCTGAAGAGAAAGTGGCCCTCTCTACTAAGGATTTACATGTTTACTACGGTAAAAAAGAATCCATCAAGGGCATCGATATGCAATTTGAAAAGAATAAAATTACTGCCTTAATTGGCCCTTCTGGTTCAGGAAAATCAACCTACCTTCGCAGTCTCAACCGTATGAATGATACCATTGATATTGCCAAGGTCACAGGTCAAATCCTCTACCAAGGGATTGATGTTAACCGTCCAGAAATCAATGTTTATGAGATGCGTAAACATATCGGTATGGTCTTCCAACGACCAAATCCCTTTGCTAAATCTATCTACCGCAATATCACTTTTGCTCATGAACGTGCAGGTGTTAAGGACAAGCAAGTCTTGGATGAAATTGTGGAAACCTCTCTTCGTCAGGCTGCCCTCTGGGATCAGGTCAAAGATGATTTGCACAAGTCGGCCTTGACCCTATCAGGTGGTCAGCAGCAACGTCTCTGTATCGCTCGTGCCATTTCAGTCAAGCCAGATATTCTCCTGATGGATGAGCCGGCATCAGCCTTGGATCCGATTGCGACAGCTCAGCTGGAAGAAACCATGCTGGAATTGAAGAAGGACTTTACCATCATCATCGTGACTCACAGTATGCAGCAGGCTGCGCGTGCTAGTGACTACACAGGATTTTTCTACTTGGGTGACTTGATAGAGTACGATAAGACCTCTAATATTTTCCAAAATGCCAAACTACAGTCAACCAATGACTACGTAACAGGACACTTTGGATAGAAAGGAAACAGTATGACAGAAGCGATTTTACAGGTGTCAGACCTGTCCGTTTACTACAATCAAAAAAAGGCCTTGAATAGTGTTTCCCTATCTTTCCAACCTAAGGAAATTACAGCCTTGATTGGTCCATCTGGATCAGGGAAATCAACTCTCCTCAAGGCTATCAACCGCATGGGGGATCTCAATCCAGAGGTGACCACAACAGGTTCGGTGGTTTACAACGGTCACAATATTTACAGCCCGCGTACAGATACAGTTGAATTGCGAAAGGAAATCGGTATGGTCTTCCAACAGCCAAATCCTTTCCCTATGTCCATCTACGAAAATGTTGTCTATGGGCTTCGTATCAATGGAGTGAAGGACAAGCAGGTTCTGGATGAAGCAGTAGAAAAAGCCTTGCAACGAGCTTCTATCTGGGATGAGGTCAAGGACCGTCTGCATGATTCAGCTATTGGCCTTTCAGGTGGACAACAGCAACGTGTCTGCGTTGCCCGTGTCTTGGCAACCAGTCCTAAAATCATTCTCTTGGATGAGCCAACATCAGCCTTGGACCCTATCTCGGCTGGTAAGATTGAGGAAACTTTGTATGGTCTGAAAGATAAATACACCATGCTCTTGGTGACACGTTCCATGCAACAAGCCTCTCGTATCTCTGACAAGACAGGATTCTTCCTTGATGGAGATTTGATTGAGTTTAACGATACCAAGAAGATGTTCCTAAACCCACAACACAAGGAAACAGAAGATTATATTTCAGGAAAATTTGGATAAGGAGATAAATGATGTTACGTTCTCAATTTGAAGAAGATTTGGAGAAATTGCACAACCAGTTCTATGCTATGGGACAAGAAGTGCTATCCCAAATCAATCGGACAGTGCGTGCCTTTGTTACGCATGACCGTGATTTGGCCAAGGAAGTCATCGAAGATGATGCAGAAGTAAACGAATACGAAGTGAAATTGGAGAAGAAATCATTTGAAATGATTGCCCTTCAACAACCAGTTTCTCAAGACTTGCGTACTGTTCTAACAGTCTTGAAGGCTGTATCAGACTTGGAACGTATGGGGGACCATGCTGTTTCCATTGCAAGAGCAGCCATTCGTATGAAGGGGGAGCAACGTATCCCAGCTGTTGAAGAAGAAATCAAGAGAATGGGTCGCGATGTCAAGAACTTCGTTGAAGCAGCCCTTGAACTCTATCTGAATGGTTCAGTGGACCAGGCCTATGAAGTAGCAGCCATGGACGAAAAAATCAACCATTACTTTGATAGCATTCGTGACTTGGCTACAGAAGAAATCAAAAAAAATCCTGATGCCATTGTTACAGGTCGTGATTACTTCCAAGTGATTGCCTTCTTGGAACGCATTGGAGACTATGCCAAAAATATCTGTGAATGGGTTGTTTACTTTGAAACAGGTAAGATTGTCGAACTATAAAACAGGTTCATTCTGTATAAAAAGGAGCTTGAAATCAACTGATAGCTCCTT
>NZ_CAJZDT010000053.1:0-11120 GCF_915066115.1 uncultured Streptococcus sp.
TAACGGTCCCTGTAACTTACGACGGAATTAAAGATCCAGAACAAGTGAAAGTACCAGTAACAGTATTACCAAAACCAGAAGCTGATGAAATTCTTGTTCCTAAAAATGGCGACAAAGAAAAAGCAAAAGAAAAAGTACTTGCAAAAGCGAAAAAAGCAATTGAAGATTCAACATTTACAGGTAAATTACCACAAGGTGCAACCGTTACTGTTGATGAAACAGCTACAGTAACAGTTCCAGACTTAACAGAAGATACTGAAGTAGAAGTAACTGTTAAGTACACAGTTCCTGGACAAGATAAACCATTAACTACAACAGTCAAAGTTCCAGTTACAGTAGTTGAGAGTGTACCTCAAATTGTCCCAGTGGATGAAAGCAACAAACAACCAGATCCAGAGAAGAGCATCGATAAAACAGATTATCCAGAAGGATCAACATTTAGATACAAAACTCCAGAAGGACAAACAACTCCATATGATGGAACAACTCCAGGGGATAAGCCAGTTACAGTAGTTGTAAAAGATAAAGATGGAAAAGTGTTAGTAGAAGTTCCAGCTACTATTAAAGTAGTTGAAACAAAACCAACACCGATTGAAACACCAGTAACAAACACTCCTTTAACTGAAGGCGATTATACAAAAGGAATGAAGATTCCAGAAGGAGCAACTGTTAAGGTCGGCGATCTTCCAGATTTAACAACACCAGGTGAAAAAGCCCCTGTAAAAGTAACGATTACATTACCAAATGGTAAATCTTATACTGTGGATGTTCCAGTCACTGTTACTCCAGTTAAGGAAATTGAAACACCAGTAAGCACAACACCGTTAACCCCAGAGGATTACACAAAAGGAATTAAGATTCCAGAAGGCGGTAAAGTAACGAATGTTGCAAACATTCCAGACTTAACAACGCCAGGTAAGAAAGATCCAGTTAAGGTAACGATTGAATTGCCAAATGGCAAAGTGATTACAGTGGAAGTTCCTGTAACAGTAACACCTAAATCACAAAATGGTGGAGGAGTCATTTCTCAAAATGGCGATTCAACTGTTCAGATTGTAACGGAATATCTTGATGAAAATGGGAATCGAATTACTTCAGATAAAGAAGGAAAACACAATCAAATAGCGTTGGAAGGATATGAATATAGTCATTCAACAACTGATGCTAAAGGAAATACCCTACATCACTATAAGAAGGTTACAAATCCAATCAATCAAGAGCAACCAAGTGCTCCAGATACTCCTACAAGTCCAGAAAAACCAGTAGCTACTCCAGTTCAGACAAGTTCTACAGATTCTAAACAAGTAGCTGAAACAACCGTATCCAATGATAAGAAGGAATTACCAAATACTGGTACAGAAGATAAGGCTGGTCTAGCTAGTCTTGGACTTCTTGGAATGTTGGGTGCATTCGGACTCGTAGCTCGTAAGAAAAAAGAAGATTAAATCTAATTAGATTTTCTAATAAGAATAAGGAGTTGGATGGAATATCCGCTCCTTTTTCTTATAGTTTGAAACTATAGGATTGCCTAGGAAAGAAGTGTTAGAGGGGACTAACAGTTTTTGGTATAATGGAAGATATTTGAAAGAAAAGAGAAGTGATATGACACAGATTATTGATGGGAAGGCTCTAGCAGCTAAGTTACAAGGACAGCTGGCTGAAAAGACTGCAAGATTAAAGGAAGAAACAGGTTTAGTACCTGGTTTGGTGGTGATTTTGGTTGGGGACAACCCTGCCAGCCAAGTCTACGTTCGAAATAAGGAACGTTCTGCCCTTGCAGCTGGTTTTCGTAGTGAAGTAGTCCGAGTTCCAGAAACCATTACCCAAGAGGAATTGTTAAACTTGATTGCCAAATACAATCAAGATTCAGAATGGCACGGGATATTGGTCCAGTTACCATTGCCAAAACATATTGATGAAGAGGCGGTTTTATTAGCCATTGACCCAGAAAAGGATGTGGATGGTTTTCATCCGCTAAACATGGGGCGTCTTTGGTCAGGTCATCCAGTCATGATTCCTTCGACACCTGCAGGAATTATGGAAATGTTTCATGAATATGGGATTGACTTGGAAGGTAAAAATGCGGTCGTCATCGGTCGTTCCAATATCGTTGGAAAACCTATGGCCCAACTTCTTTTGGCAAAGAATGCTACAGTGACTTTGACCCACTCACGGACTCATAATCTTGCCAAGGTGGCTGCTAAAGCAGATATTCTGGTGGTCGCAATCGGTCGTGCCAAGTTTGTGACTGCTGACTTTGTCAAACCTGGTGCGGTTGTCATTGATGTCGGGATGAACCGCGATGAAAATGGGAAGCTCTGTGGGGATGTTGATTATGAGGCAGTTGCCCCACTTGCTAGCCATATTACGCCAGTTCCTGGAGGTGTAGGTCCTATGACCATTACCATGCTGATGGAGCAAACTTATCAAGCAGCACTTCGGACATTGGATAGAAAATAGGAAAAAAGAAGGTAGAATAATGTTTTACCTTCTTTTTATATAATGCAGTCTAAAATGATATGAGTCCATAAACTATAAATTTGAAGTATGAAAATGCTATTAATGGAATGAAATTTGTATCAGAAAGAGTCTAGAATAGAAAGCTACTTTCATTGCACCTATTCCTTTTGAATGAACTTATCTTGCATACCATTTTATTAGGTTAAATTGATGGAAAATGATTGCAATTTTAGGCGCGTTTTGATATATTCAATATATAAAATATATTATCGAACTTGGTACTTGTTTGTGTATTCAGAAGGAGGTCATTTTTTTAAAAAAAGTAAACGCTTACTTTGTATCAAGAAAAAGAAATGAGGATTTTAATGAACAAAAGACCTTTTGATAAACGTTGTCATTATAGCATTCGTAAATTTGCAATAGGTGCGGCATCTGTAATGATTGGGGCTAGTATATTTGGTATATCAGCTGTACAAGCTGAGGAGTTGGCTTCATCCAATGCTCAAACAGAAGAAACAACTGTTCATCAAGCTCAACCTTTAGACAAGCTTCCCGATGATGTGGCAGCTGCTATCGCAAAGGCTGATGAGAATGGTGGGCGTGAGTTTGTAAAACCCAAAGCTGAGTCGGCAGAAGATAAAGTGACTAAGGATGCAGAAACTACTAGACCTGCTAACGATGATAGTCATGAATTGGTTATTCCAAAAGGGGAAACTCCAAATAAAGTAGAAGAAGGAAACAAGGCTGATAACAAACAGAAATCTGAAGAGGCAAATCCAAAGCCTGTTGAATCTGCAGTAACAGCTGGAACCGAAGTAAAAGAGGATTCTAAAAAAACTTCTGAAAAGGACCAAGTGAAAGCAGACACAGAGATTAAACCTTCTTCTGAAAAATCGCAAGTGCTGTCTAGAGAGTCAAACAAAGGCGAAGTTGAAAAGGAAAAACAGCTATTATCGGAACGAAAACAAGATTTTAATAAAGATTGGTATTTTAAACTAAATGCCCAAGGCGATTTTTCAAAAAAAGATGTGGATGTTCATGATTGGTCTAAATTGAATCTTCCACATGATTGGAGTATTTATTTTGACTTTGATCACAAGTCTCCCGCGCGTAATGAAGGTGGCCAGTTAAATGGTGGAACAGCCTGGTATCGTAAGACTTTCACATTAAATGAAGCAGACAAGAATAAGGATGTTCGTATTAATTTTGATGGGGTTTACATGGATTCAAAGGTCTATGTAAATGGTAAATTTGTAGGACATTATCCAAGTGGCTATAATCATTTTTCATATGATATCACAGAATTTTTAAACAAGGATGGTAGTGAAAATTCAATTACTGTTCAAGTGACCAATAAGCAACCAAGTAGTCGTTGGTATTCAGGAAGTGGAATTTATCGTGATGTAACTCTTAGTTATCGTGATAAAGTCCATGTTGCCGAAAATGGTAATCATATCACTACTCCAAAACTTGCTGAGCAAAAAGAAGGGAATGTTGAAACACAGGTTCAAAGTAAGATTAAAAATACGGATAAGAAGGCTGCTAAAGTCTTTGTGGAACAACAAATTTTTACTAAGGAAGGTAAGGTTGTTTCAGAATTAGTGCGCTCTGAAACGAAGAATTTAGCAGAAAATGAAGTTGCAGATTTCAGACAAACAATCCTAGTTAATAAACCAACTCTTTGGACGACAAAAAGTTATCATCCTCAACTGTATGTGCTGAAAACAAAGGTTTATAAAGAAGGTCAACTAGTTGATGTAACAGAAGATACATTTGGTTACCGTTATTTCAATTGGACTGCTAAGGATGGTTTCTCTCTGAATGGCGAACGCATGAAATTCCACGGAGTAAGTATTCACCATGACAATGGAGCCTTGGGTGCAGAAGAGAATTATAAGGCTACCTATCGTAAATTAAAACTCTTGAAAGATATGGGGGTAAACTCTATTCGAACAACCCACAATCCAGCTAGTCCTCAGTTGCTTGATGCTGCAGCTAGTTTAGGTCTTTTGGTGCAAGAGGAAGCTTTTGATACCTGGTATGGTGGCAAAAAGACTTACGACTATGGACGGTTCTTTGATCAAGATGCAACTCATCCTGAAGCTAAGAAGGGGGAGAAGTGGTCTGATTTTGATCTTAGAACAATGGTAGAACGTGATAAGAACAATCCGTCTATCGTCATGTGGTCTCTTGGAAATGAGGTAGAAGAGGCAAATGGTAGTCCTCGCTCTATCGAAACTGCTAAACGTCTGAAGGCTATTATCAAGGCGATTGATACTGAGCGTTATGTCACCATGGGTGAAAATAAATTTAGTCGTGCAGCAACAGGTGATTTTTTGAAACTCGCAGAAATCATGGATGCTGTCGGTATGAACTATGGTGAACGTTTTTATGATGCGGTTCGTAGAGCGCATCCAGATTGGCTCATTTATGGTTCTGAAACCTCTTCAGCTACTAGAACGCGTGATTCTTATTACAATCCTGCTCAAATCCTTGGACACGATAACCGTCCAAATCGTCACTATGAACAATCTGATTATGGTAACGACCGTGTTGGGTGGGGAAGAACAGCTACTGAGTCATGGACTTTTGACCGTGATCGCGCTGGCTATGCCGGACAATTTATCTGGACTGGGTTTGATTATATTGGTGAACCAACTCCATGGCATAACCAAGATAATACACCTGTAAAAAGCTCTTACTTTGGTATCATCGATACGGCTGGTTTACCAAAAAATGATTTCTACCTTTATCGCAGTGAGTGGTATAGTGCTAAAGAAAAGCCAACTGTACGCATTTTACCACATTGGAACTGGACTGAAGAGACACTTAAGGATCGCAAGATGCTAGTCGATGGAAAGGTTCCAGTTCGTACCTTCTCAAATGCTGCAAGTGTAGAATTGTTCTTAAATGGACAGTCGCTTGGTAAAAAGGAATATACGAAGAAAAGGACAGAAGATGGACGTCCTTATCATGAAGGGGCTAAACCAAGTGAATTGTATCTTGAGTGGCTTGTGAAATACCAACCCGGCACACTGACTGCGATTGCTAGAGATGAAAATGGCAAAGAAATTGCGCGTGATAGTGTGACAACTGCAGGGGAACCAGCAAGAGTTCGTCTGACTAAAGAAGAGCATGTTATCACTGCAGATGGGAAAGACCTATCCTACATCCATTACGAAATTGTTGATGGCGATGGGAATGTGGTTCCGACAGCGAATAATCTTGTTCATTTCAATCTTCATGGTCAAGGACAAATTGTTGGGGTCGATAATGGAGAACAAGCTAGCCGTGAGCGTTACAAAGCTCAAGCAGATGGAACATGGCAAAGACGTGCTTTCAATGGTAAAGGAGTTGTCATTGTAAAATCAACAGAAAAAGAAGGTAAATTTACTCTTTATGCAGATTCTGCTGGTTTAACTTCTGATAGCGCAACGGTCGCAACTGTGTCTGGTAAGAAAGAAAACCGTCACTTTGTAGCCTTTGCTCCTGTAAAAGCAACAACTGACGTGACAACAAATCCTGAATTGCCTCAAACAGTAACAGCTATTTATAGCGACGGTAGTGTTGAGGAAAAGACTGTAACATGGGACGTGCCATCTGACTTGCTTACAAGTGCAGGTGAGAAAAAAGTATCTGGACGTGTAGAAGGTTTTGAAGCCAAAGCTGAGGCACTTGTAAAAGTGATTGCCTTAGATAAATGGTTACCAAAAGTTGCTACAGTACCAGTTGGTACAACTGCAGCTGATTTGGATAAAACAGTCACAGCTGTTCTGACAGATGGTAGCTTGATTGATACTGATGTTGTTTCTTGGACCTTGAAAGATCCTGCTGCTTTGACCAAGGAAGGGGGACGTACGGAAGCTACTGGTAAATTGGTAGATGATGGCCATGAAGTTACGGCAACCTTTATCGCAAGCAGTAAGGAAACAACAAGTAGCATTACAGGACTTACTGTTGGGGATAAAGCTCTTGAGAACTTCGAGTCTGGCAAGACTTATTACCGTGTATCCCTTCCTTACACCGGAACAATTCCAAGTGTTGGGGCTCAGACTACTGGTTATCAAGTAACTGTTCAGCAAGCTTCTGCTGATAATGGTTATCAGGCTTCTGTCTTCTTGAGTGACCAAAAGGGTGACTTGGTTCAAACTTACCTAATTCAGTTTGTGAAGGAAGCTCCTGCCTTGAAACGTTTGGAAGTAGTTGTGGAAGGAAAAGAAACTGCTACTGAAGATCAGGTTTTAACTTATCGTGTCATTGGTAGTTATGAGGATGGTTCTCAAACAGAATTTTCAGCTTCAGATATTCACCTAGAAGCTAAATCATCTGATGGTGGGCATCTTGAGGTAAATGGTCAGAATCTATTGCTCTATACTAAGGGAAGAGTGACTTTGACACCTCGAATCGATAATCAAACAGAGGAAACAGAATCTGTAACTACTGAAGTAGTGATTAAAGAGAATAAAGTCAGCAAGAAGATTGTGAAACTTCATCCTGTATCTATTTCTACAGACATTAATCAGCAACCGAATCTACCTAAAGAAGTTGGGGCAGAATTTGATAAGGGCTTGCCACGCAAAGTATCTGTAACTTGGGACAAGGTAGATGAAAAAGAATTGGGTCGCTATCATAGCTTTACCCTTAAAGGACATGTAGAAGGCACAGACATTGAAGCTCAAGCAACGGTGACAGTTGAAGGCTTACAAGTTGCAGAGGAAGTCAGCCTCACAGTACCTAAGGGTGAGACAGTTCAATTGTCAGCTAATGTTCGTGCTTACCATTCTAATGGAACAACTATCTATAAAGATGTAGTTTGGGATCAGGTTCCAGCCAACTTTAGTCAAACTGAAGGAGTCTATGAAATCAATGGTCGTTTAGTGGGTAGCAATCTGACCACTAAAGCTCATGTTCGAGTATCTAGTCAAGTTGTTGCTGGAAATAATATCTCTAAACAATGGACAGGTTCGCAATTGCCAGCTGCCATTGTGTCCAATACAGGAGGAGATGATTCAGCTAATACCTTGAACGACCTGACTGTGTCAAGAACGCCAACAGATGCTAAAAATAGATGGACTACTTGGAGAACAAATACTGATAATGACTGGGCTTCTATCTTGTTTGGTAATTCAGGAGACTTGACGAAACGTTTTGTCAACAATTTATCAGTTGATTTCTATACTGATGGAGCAATTGGTCTTCCAAAAGAATATGTAGTTGAATATTATGTAGGTAAAGAAATTCCAGATTTACCAAGTGATGTCAGTCATGCTCAGCGTGATACTAATCATCCATTTAATAATCCAGACAATTGGAAAGCAGTTGAAAACTTACATGCTCCAAGTCAGCTATCTGCAACTCAAACCAATCACTTTACCTTTGACAAGGTCGAAACCTACGCTGTGCGTATTCGTATGAAGAAGGCTGATGGAACATCAGGTGTTGGTTTGACAGAGCTAACTGTCCTTGGAAACAAGGTCTTAAGTGAAACAAGTTCAGATATTTCTATCAAAGTAGATGGCAAGGATCTTGAACACTTTAATCCATCGAAAACAGATTATTATATTCCTCAATCTAGCAAGGAAATTACTGCAACAGCTAGCAACAATGGTTTGGTTACTCTTGTTCCAGCAACAAGTCCAAAAGGTGCGACACGTCTTATTTTGAAGGCTGAAGATGGTACTATTTTAAAAGAATATCGAATCTACCGTAATGATGAGAGAGAAACTAGTCAACCTCTTGCTGCAGAAAACAGTGCTAAAATCTTGAATGTTGGAGACAATCTTCAACTTCCTTCAGAAGTAAGTGTTTATTATCCAACTTCAACTAATTGGACTACAGATAAACTTGCAGTGAAGTGGGATGCTATTCCTGAACATGCGACAGAGCATGAGGGAACATTCCAAGTTACCGGTCATGTTATTGGTACAAATCTAACAACTATCATGCAGGTGACAGTTGTTTCTAAAGGCAATCAAATCATTTCAGAAAATCCAAGCAACAATGACAAAGATTCTAAAGCCTTTGCTTCGACAACGAACGATACTCAAGCAGCTTCACATGATAGAATTTTCTATATCAATGATGGAAAATACAATGAAGATGGACGTTGGACAAACTGGTCTCGTACACCAAAAAATCAAGAAACTTCTGTCGGACTACTCTTTAAGAAAGACGGTAAAATTGCCTCCCAATCTATTGGAAGAGTAGCCATTCAGTTCTTTAAAGATAGTGGAACAGATGCCCCAGAGAAAATGGTTCTAGAAAGATATATTGGCCCTGCCTTTACAGAACCAAGTACGATTTCTCGTTATGAAGAAAATGCTGACCATCCATTCAACAAGGCAGAAAATTGGGAACCAATTCCTTATAAAGCTTCTGGAGAATTAGTAGCTGGAAAACCAATCGAGTTTAACTTTGAACCAGTTCAAGCGACAGCTATTCGTGCTCGAATGACTCGTAAGTCTACTACTAACGGTCTAGCAGTAGTCGAATTTACAGCCTACTCTGCAGGCAAGGGAGCAGAAGTCGAAACACCATCAGCGACTATTTCAATCGATGGAAAATCATTGGAAAACTTTGATCCAAATGTGACAGAGTACACCCTAACAACAATGGGAACTAAACCAAAAGTCACTGCGACAACTAGTGGACATGGAGTAGTCACGGTAGTGGATCATGGAAATACAAATCTTCCAACACTGGTTCGTCTTGTTTCAAAAGATGGAAATCTGGTGAAAGAATATCGTTTACACTTTAAGTCTACCTTCCAAACAACACCGACAGAAGGCGTTAAGAACTTAGTCGCAGAAGTTCCAAGCTTGGAAATTGAAAAGACTCCACTTCCGTTTAAAGAAGTTATTCGTGAAACCCCTGAGCTTGCTCAAGGTCAACGTCGTATAGTTTCTGAAGGACAAGATGGAGAAAAAGTTGACTATATTCAAGTTTTGGGAACTACTAGAACTCTTGTTCATTCTGAAGAAAGAAAGGCTCAGGATCGTATTATTGAGGTAGGAGTAAAACCATCTATTTCAAATAGTAAGGGTGAAGAACCTGCGCCAGTAAACGAAGTTCCAGAATTCAAAGGCGGTGCTAACTTTGTAGAAGCAGCAGTGAACGATGTTCCAGAATTCAAAGGTGGTGCTAACTTTGTAGAAGCAGCAGTAAATGAAGTTCCAGAATACACAGGAATTCTAGCCACAGTAGGAGATCAAGCAGTACCAAGTGTTGAGAAACCTGAATTTAAGGGTGGCGTTAATGCTGTAATGGCTCTAGAACATAAACTTCCAGAGTACCGTGGTATTCTAGCTACAGTAGGTAATCAACCAGCTCCAACAGTAGAAAAACCAGAGTTTAAACTAAGTTCGTTAGAAAAAGCTCAGACTCCAGAAGTGCCAGTTCAAGTTGCCAAGGAAGACAAGAGATTGCCAGAAACTGGTGAAAAACAGTCAGAAACAGCTATTTTCTTGGCAGGTGTTACCTTGGCCTTGTCAGCAGCTTTATTAACTGCAAAACGCAAAGAGGATTAGTCTGTGCGTCTAATACCCTAGATTAGTAGAAGATAAAAAATGAATCGATAAATGAGTCGAATAGATGGAGAGGACCAATTAGTCCTCCCCGTCTTTACTAGTAAAAATGGAATCGTTTACTTTCGTGTTGGGGCGAAAGGAGAGTAGAGGGGCTTTGTCCCCTCTTTTTCTATATGAACGAAGAGATTTATATTTAAGATGCAAGGTGGATAGACTTTATAGTATAATGAATAGAGAGGAAAAAACAATGAAAGTGATTGAGCAAGCATTATTAGAAAAAGTTATTATTGAACGTTCTCGTACCAGTCATAAAGGAGACTATGGCCGTCTGCTGTTGCTTGGTGGGACTTATCCTTATGGTGGTGCTATCATCATGGCTGCTTTGGCAGCTGTTAAAAGTGGAGCTGGTTTGGTGACTGTTGGAACGGATAGGGAAAATATCCCAGCTTTGCACAGTCATTTACCTGAGGCTATGGCCTTTTCTCTTCAAGACCAGCAATTGTTAAAAGAGCAGTTGGAGAAGGCAGAAGTGGTTTTAGTAGGACCTGGTTTACGAGACGATGCTTTTGGAGAAAATCTAGTCAAACAGATTTTTGCCAGCTTAAAAAAGAAACAGATTTTGATTGTAGACGGAGGGGCCTTAACCATCCTTGCTAGGACAAGTTTGTCGTTTCCATCTAACCAGCTTATCCTAACTCCCCACCAAAAAGAATGGGAAAAGCTGTCTGGTATTGCTATTGAAAAGCAAAAGGAAGCTGCAACGGCTTGTGCCCTGACTTCCTTTCCTCAAGGAACAATTTTGGTGGAGAAAGGTCCAGCTACTCGTATTTGGCAAGTTGGTCAATCTGATTATTACCAGTTACAGGTTGGCGGTCCCTATCAGGCGACTGGTGGTATGGGAGATACTCTGGCTGGAATGATTGCAGGATTTGCAGGCCAGTTTAAACAAGCCAGTCTCTACGAGCGTCTGGCAGTAGCGACCAATCTGCATTCAGCCATAGCTCAAGAACTAGCTCAAGAACATTATGTGGTCTTGCCGACGGAAATCAGCTCTTATCTTCCCAAAATAATGAAAAAAATATCTCAAAAAGGCACCTGATTGTTTCAGGCGCCTTTATATCTTTTAGAAAAATC
>NZ_CAJZDT010000054.1:0-11116 GCF_915066115.1 uncultured Streptococcus sp.
CCTCTTTAATGTTCAAAATAGCATAAAAATAGACTCTTTTGTGACAAAAATGCCTTGTTTTATCAAATAAAAAAATAATTTTGTAATATTTCTACATAAAAGTGTTAAGAAATAGTAATATTTAAAAGGTATCATAGAGATATAGAAAGAAGGAGAACTTTTAAAAATGAAAACAACAACTAATAAAATCAAAACAACTATTGCAGGAGTAGCCGCTTTGTTTGCAGTATTTGTACCATCGTTTGTATCTGCTCAAGAATCAACAACTTATACTGTTAAAGAGGGTGATACACTTTCAGAAATCGCTGAAACTTATAATACAACTGTTGAGAAATTAGCAGAAAACAACCACATTGAGAACATCCACTTGATTCACGTAGGTCAAGAGCTCGTTATCGATGGGCCTGTGGCACCTGCTGCAACACCAGCGCCAGCTACTTATGCGGCACCAGCTGCTCAAGATGAAACTGTTTCAGCTTCAGTAGCAGAAACTACAGAAGTAGCAGAAGAAGCAGCACCAGCTGCAAGCGCACCTGCAGCAGAAGAGACAGTTACTTCAACAGAAGCTTCAGCACCTGCTGCAACTGTAAGCGGATCTGAAGCAGAAGCTAAAGAATGGATTGCACAAAAAGAATCAGGTGGTAGCTATACAGCTACAAACGGCCAATACATTGGACGTTACCAATTGACAGATTCATACTTGAACGGTGACTACTCAGCTGCTAACCAAGAACGTGTAGCAGATGCCTATGTTGCAGGACGTTACGGTTCATGGACTGCTGCTAAAAACTTCTGGCTTAACAACGGTTGGTATTAAGAAATAGAAAAAGAGCCTTTGATGGCTCTTTTTGTGTACTTTTATTCGACAAAAGATAATTTTTAAATAGTAGTAATAACAGATTGCTTACTGCTGACGAGATTCTGGAGTTTCTCTAGCTGAATTATTACTGTTAGCATCGGGAACTTCAGCATTATTATTGGTATTCGTATCTCCTTGGGTTCCTGCAGTATCAGTAGCTTGATCTCGTGTATTGGTAGCAGTGTTTCCCCCACTTCTAGTACTATCAGATGAATATTGCTCGCTTGCAGGTGCTTGTGAATTATATCTGTTCCCATTTGACTCAGTATAGCTTGGAGTGTAGCTACCTCCTTCTGAAGAATAGCTTTCTCTTCCCTCAACGTTACTAGTCGTTTCTGTTTCTTTTTTATTAGACTTTTGTTCTTCTTCCTTTTTGGTCAAGACTTCAACTTGCTTTTGGAATTTTGAAATCAGTTCTTGAATGGGTTTTATCTTTTCATCAATAGTGGCTTGTTCGCTTGTGGAGTTGACACTTTTAATAATTTCTAGTATTTTTTGTAAGGAAGTGATGGCTGTTTCAAGTGCTTGTTTATCTTCAAACTGGCTATCGGATTCCTTTATATCCAATTTTAAAGCTTTTTCAGTATAATGATTAGTGATTTTATCGGCCGTAGAAGTAAGAAAATCTGCTAATGTCTTTTTGCCTTCATCAGAGGTTGGCTTTAATTCTTGAATTTTTTTCCAATCCTCTATAATCGTTTCAGAATCAATATTGAAGTTTTTAATAGCATTTTTTACTTGTTCGATATCTTGTCCATTCTTATGTTGTTTGCTGAGAGCGATGTTCCCTCTCTCTGCTTGGATATGTTCTTGATGAATGACTAAACCTATTAAAAGTCCAAGACCTACAACAATAATGATAGTAAAAATAGTATTTTTTGATGTTAGAATATCTTTGTAGTTTTTCACAATCGTACTACGTACATGGATGGTAGTATCTTAAAGGGATCATGTACGACTTCCTCCTCATTACAGTATATCATTTTTAGCTTATTTTATAAATAAGTTTATAAATAGAATCGAGATTTAACTGTTCATTGCCCTTTTTGTAATTATATTTCTGTTTCTATCAAAGAGAATATCAGATTATCAGCCTCTTTCTTGTCTTCTCTAATCAAGCATGTTATAATGAATACTGCTCAAGCGACCTTCAATCGTGAAGCACACACGACCTTCAATCGTGAATAAACGAATAGATGGGAGACTTACCATGAGTGATAACTCTAAAACACGTGTTGTCGTGGGGATGAGTGGTGGTGTTGATTCATCGGTGACGGCTCTCTTGCTCAAAGAGCAGGGCTACGATGTGATCGGTATCTTCATGAAGAACTGGGATGACACAGATGAAAACGGCGTTTGTACGGCGACCGAAGATTACAAGGATGTGGCTGCGGTAGCAGACCAGATCGGCATTCCCTACTACTCTGTCAATTTTGAAAAAGAGTACTGGGACCGCGTTTTTGAGTATTTCCTAGCGGAATACCGTGCAGGGCGCACGCCAAATCCAGACGTTATGTGTAACAAGGAAATCAAGTTCAAGGCCTTTTTGGACTATGCCATGACTTTAGGAGCAGACTATGTAGCGACTGGGCATTATGCGCGAGTAGCGCGTGATGAGGATGGCACTGTTCACATGCTTCGTGGCGTGGACAATGGCAAGGATCAGACCTATTTCCTCAGCCAACTTTCGCAAGAACAACTCCAAAAAACCATGTTCCCATTGGGACATTTGGAAAAGCCTGAAGTTCGCAGACTAGCAGAAGAAGCAGGCCTTGCGACTGCTAAGAAGAAAGACTCGACAGGGATTTGCTTTATCGGAGAAAAGAATTTTAAAAACTTCCTCAGCAACTACCTACCAGCTCAGCCTGGTCGCATGATGACTGTGGATGGTCGTGATATGGGCGAGCATGCCGGCCTTATGTACTATACGATTGGTCAGCGTGGTGGTCTCGGTATCGGTGGGCAACACGGCGGTGACAATGCCCCTTGGTTCGTTGTCGGAAAAGACCTAAGCAAGAATATCCTCTATGTCGGACAAGGATTTTACCATGATTCGCTCATGTCAACCAGCCTAGAGGCTAGCCAAGTCCACTTTACTCGTGACATGCCAGAGGAGTTTACGCTAGAATGCACAGCAAAATTCCGCTACCGTCAGCCTGATTCTAAGGTGACCGTCCATGTCAAAGGAGACAAGGCAGAGGTCATCTTTGCGGAACCACAACGCGCGATTACACCAGGACAGGCAGTTGTCTTTTACGATGGCGAAGAGTGTCTAGGTGGTGGTTTGATTGACAATGCTTATCGAGATGGACAAGTTTGTCAGTACATTTAGATTGACAAATTTTCTCAATTTGCTACAATAATAAAAGCAATAGAAATGATGGTCAAAGCTCATGGATGTTGCAGGCTTTTTTGTCCTGCACTTCTTTGGAGTTTTGACTGTTTTTGTGTCGTTTAGAGGAAAGGACAAAAATGACTCAGCAAGACTTTCGGACAAAAGTGGGAGATACGGTTTTTGGCGTTCGAGCGACAGCCTTGATTCTTCAAAATCGCAAGCTCCTAGTCACCAAAGACAAGGGCAAGTATTACACTATTGGCGGTGCGATTCAAGTCAATGAAAGCACGGAAGACGCGGTAGTCCGTGAAGTGAGGGAAGAACTGGGTGTCAAAGCTCAAGCTGGGCAGCTAGCTTTCGTAGTTGAAAATCGTTTTGAACAGGACGGTGTTTCCTATCACAACATTGAGTTTCATTATCTGGTGGACTTGCTTGAAGATGCGCCTTTGACCATGCAGGAAGATGAGAAAAGGCAGCCTTGTGAGTGGATTGACTTGGATCAGCTCCAGAATATCCAGCTAGTTCCAGCCTTTTTGAAAACAGCCTTGCCAGATTGGGACGGCCAACTAAGACACATCCATCTTGAGGAATAGGAGAAAAACATGACTTATAATTTTACAGAAGAATACGATATTATTGTAATCGGTGCGGGACACGCTGGGGTCGAGGCTTCCTTAGCTGCCAGCCGTATGGGTTGTAAGGTCTTGCTTGCGACCATCAACATTGAAATGCTGGCTTTCATGCCTTGTAATCCTTCTATCGGTGGTTCTGCCAAGGGAATTGTTGTGCGTGAAGTCGATGCCCTCGGTGGCGAGATGGCCAAAACCATTGACAAGACTTACATCCAGATGAAGATGCTCAACACAGGGAAGGGTCCAGCCGTTCGTGCCCTTCGTGCGCAGGCTGATAAGGAACTTTACTCCAAGGAGATGCGCAAGACGGTTGAAAATCAAGAGAATCTCACCCTTCGTCAGACCATGATTGATGAGATTTTGGTGGAAGATGGCAAGGTTGTTGGTGTGCGTACAGCGACCCATCAAGAATATGCTGCCAAGGCTGTTATTGTGACGACAGGGACTGCCCTACGTGGGGAAATCATCATCGGAGACCTCAAGTACTCATCAGGGCCAAACCACAGTTTGGCTTCTATTAACCTTGCTGATAACCTTAAGGAATTAGGACTCGAAATTGGTCGTTTCAAGACAGGAACGCCTCCACGTGTCAAGGCTTCTTCAATCAACTACGATGTGACCGAGATTCAGCCAGGAGACGAAGCGCCTAATCACTTCTCATATACTTCACGTGATGAGGACTATGTCAAGGACCAGGTGCCATGCTGGTTGACCTACACCAACGGTACCAGTCATGAGATTATCCAAAACAACCTCCACCGTGCGCCTATGTTTACAGGTGTGGTCAAGGGAGTGGGGCCTCGTTACTGTCCGTCCATTGAGGACAAGATTGTGCGCTTTGCAGACAAGGAACGCCACCAACTCTTCCTAGAGCCGGAAGGGCGCAATACAGAGGAAGTCTATGTTCAAGGCCTCTCAACCAGTCTGCCTGAGGATGTCCAACGTGAGTTGGTTCATTCCATCAAAGGTTTGGAAAATGCAGAGATGATGCGAACAGGTTATGCCATTGAGTATGACATGGTCTTGCCTCATCAGTTGCGTGCGACTTTGGAAACCAAGAAAATCTCAGGACTTTTTACTGCTGGTCAGACAAATGGAACGTCAGGTTACGAAGAAGCTGCTGGCCAAGGGATTATCGCTGGTATCAATGCTGCTCTGAAAATCCAAGGCAAGCCTGAGTTGATTTTGAAGCGCAGTGACGGTTATATCGGAGTGATGATTGATGACTTGGTGACCAAGGGGACCATTGAACCCTACCGTCTCTTGACAAGTCGTGCTGAATACCGTCTCATCCTCCGTCATGACAATGCTGATATGCGTTTGACAGAGATGGGACGCGAGATTGGACTTGTGGATGATGAACGCTGGGCTCGTTTTGAAATTAAGAAAAATCAATTTGACAATGAGATGAAACGCCTAGACAGTATCAAACTCAAGCCAGTCAAGGAAACCAATGCTAAGATTGAGGAGATGGGCTTCAAGCCGTTGACAGATGCGGTGACAGCTAAGGAATTCCTTCGCCGTCCAGAAGTTTCTTACCAAGATGTGGTAGCCTTTATCGGACCAGCAGCAGAGGACTTGGATGACAAGATTATCGAATTGATTGAAACAGAAATCAAGTACGAAGGCTATATTTCCAAAGCCATGGATCAGGTTGCCAAGATGAAACGCATGGAAGAAAAACGCATTCCAGCCAATATTGATTGGGATGATATTGATTCTATCGCGACAGAAGCCCGTCAGAAGTTCAAACTGATCAATCCAGAAACCATCGGCCAAGCCAGCCGTATTTCGGGAGTAAACCCGGCAGATATTTCTATTTTGATGGTGTATCTTGAAGGTAAAAATCGTAGTATTTCTAAAACTCTTCAAAAATCAAAATGATACGTCGTCGGCTTCTTACGAATGAGTTCAAAGCTTGGCTTTGATTCATCTCCAGCCTCCCATAGTTCCCCGAACTATGGGAGCTAACTCAAGTTATGCTTTCGCCTAGCCTTCTAGTCTGATTTCGATTTTTATTGAGTTTTAATCTCAAAAGAAAGCATAGAAAAAACAGCTCCGAAGATGGGGCTGTTTTGTTGATTTTCGAAGAGTATTATTCTTCATCTGGTGTGAGGATCATTGGGATAATGATTGGTTCACGTTCTGTATTTTCATAGAGGAAGGGGCGAATGGCGTTGACAATGGCACCATTGACAGATTGCACGCTAGCGTCCTTATTTTTCAGTGCGATACGAATTGCATTGAAGAGGATGCGTTGGCTTTGGCGAATCAAATCACCAGACTCACGCATGTAGACAAAGCCTCGGCTGAGGATATCTGGACCAGACAGAATCATCTGCGACTTGAAGTCAACGGTTGCGACTGCTAGAACGACACCGTCCTCAGATAAATCACGACGATCTTTGAGGACAGCTGCACCGATTTCACCGATACGATTTCCATCGACATAGATGTCTTGGGCGTTGAAATGACCTGCGATACGAGCTGAGTCAGCAGTAAGAGCAAGAACATCACCATTGCTCATGATAAAGATATTGTCCTTCTCGACACCAGTATCCACTGCTAGTCCAGCGTGGACTTTTTGCATGCGGTATTCACCGTGGACAGGCATGAAGTATTTTGGCTTAATCAAGCGGAGCATGAGTTTTTGCTCTTGTTGGCCACCGTGTCCAGATGTATGGATATTGTTAATCTTACCGTGGATAACTTCGACACCAGCTTCTGAAATGATGTTAATCAGCTTGTTGACGCTAGTCGTATTTCCAGGGATTGGACTTGAAGAGAAGATAACCGTATCACCGGGTTGTAGTTGTACCTGACGGTGGGTTCCGTTGGCGATACGAGAGAGGGCTGCCATCGGCTCGCCCTGACTACCTGTACAGAGGATCAGAACCTCGCCTGCAGGGTAATCTTTGATTTCATTTGGCTCGATAAAGGTTCCCTTAGGAGCTTTGATGTAACCAAGGTCGATTCCGTTGACAATGGCCTTTTCCATAGAACGTCCAAAGACCGCAATCTTGCGTCCTGTCTTAACAGCGGCTTCAGTTGCTTGTTGGAGACGGAAGATATTTGAGGCAAAGGATGCAAAGATGATACGTCCTTCGATGCCTTGGATAATCTTCATGATGGACTGGCCAACGACTTTTTCAGAATTGGTAAAGGTTGGCACTTCCGCATTTGTCGAGTCAGACAGGAGACAGAGCACGCCTTCTTCACCAAGGGCTGCCATGCGGTGCAAGTCAGCAGGCTCTCCAACTGGAGTGAAGTCGAACTTGAAGTCACCCGTACAGACGATTTTTCCTTGAGGAGTATGGATGACAATCCCCAAAGGCTCTGGAATAGAGTGAGTCGTTCTAAAGAAAGTTGCCTTGAGATTTTTAAAGGTCAACTCAGTGTTGTGGTTGATTTCGTAAAGTTTGGCGTTGCGCAAGAGGCCGTGTTCTTCGAGTTTCCCACGGATCAAAGCCAAGGCAAGCGGCCCAGCGTAGATAGGGACATTTGCTTGTTTGAGCAGGAATGGAATCCCACCGATGTGGTCTTCGTGTCCGTGTGTGATTAAGACAGCCTTGACGCGGTCGATATTGTCCACGATGTATGAGTAGTCAGGAATGACATAGTCGATACCCAGCAAGTCATCTTCTGGGAATTTAATCCCAGCATCGACGATAATAATCTCGTCTTGGTATTCAATCCCGTATGTGTTTTTCCCGATTTCTCCCAGACCACCGATGGCAAAAACGCCGACTTCTTCAGGTTTAAGAGTGTAGGCCATATTAGAACTCCGTAATTTCGAAGGCGCCAGTTTCTTTTTCGTAATCTAGCAATTTGTCAGACAAGAGTTCGATATACTCGATATTGTACTCTGGGCGATTTTCTTCGACAAGTTGGCGAGCAGCGATACGGCCCTCAAGTTCTGAGCTGGCATCGATGTCTAGGTAAAGTGCGCGTGTTGTTTCACGACGTGGGCTACGTTCTTTTGTTTCTTGATAAAAAACTTTGTAAATCATATAGTTCCTTTCTATTTACAGGTCAGCTTATTCCAAACTTTTAGCAGATATTTGCTTGATTTCATTCCATTTTGTGTCTAGATTGACCTTGATTCGTTACAATTATTTCAATTATACCACAAAATGAAAAATTAGTAAAAGACGGAAACGAGAAAGTCGTGAGGGGAAGAGGGAGCAAAAGATAGATAGGATTCGTTCGGAGAGCGCTTAGGTGTTATAATTAAAGGGGAAATCTAAAGAGATAGTAGATTTAAGGGAGAATATAGTTCTAGTTTCATTAATCGTTGGTGTAGATGGTTGGGACAGAATGGTATCTTTGAAAAAAGAAAAAGCTCTTGAGAAATCTCAAGAGCAAATAAAAAGGCTGAGACAAAACTCGGGGATTTTCCTGGAGCAGTCCAGGTGGCAGCACCTCTACCTGAAGCGAATGCATCGCAACCTTTGAATGACTTGTCACCAAATCAAACTCGATCTCAGACTTTACTTAATTCTATCATCTATGAGGCTAAGAAGTCAATCTATAAGTATAACGATGTAGAAATAGCAAGATGGAGTGGAGTGCTTACTAAAAGGCAAAGACAAGCACTTAATTTAAGAGTAAGCAAAAAGAGAGGACCAATGGTAGTCAGGGGTCTTTACAGCTCAAAGCTGAAGGCAGTCCCACACCCGTACCAGAAGTTGGTACCTTTGAACGCTCTGTTACCAGTCGCCCTACGTTATCCTCTCAATATTTATATTTTACTATAACTTACTGAGGGAATCAACTTTAAAAGTATCAAAAAGCTCCTGACCGAAGTCAAGAGCCATCTAACACTGGGGGCGAACTAATCAATCGCAATTCCAGTTCTTTAGAAACCAAAGTTTCAGGGATAGCACCGCAACCCGAAGAGTCAACGACTCAACCTGATTTTCCTACCAGTGTTGAATTACATTTTAACATTGATAGACCAACATAGTCAACAGTTTATATAAAAATAGAAATACCAAAAGTAGGATTAAGAATGTTTAGTTTGTTTGAATTTGCGATAGGGTTGGCCTCTTGGTGTTTATAGTCTTTGTAGCCTGTGTCTAAGGGGGAATGCTCTGTTTGTATATCTGGGACACCGCAAAAAAATTCCTTTAGAAGCTTGCTTTTGTGACTCTCTACTCGCTTTTTCTCCTCCTCCTAACCTATGTAGTTTGGTTTGTATTTTACTTTGGATTAAATGCTTAGATGCCCTGCTCATGCTGGGGCATTTTTGTTTGGGGCAAAGAAAATTCCCATGTGCCAGCTTTTGTAGTATAATAGTAAGCAGACAAAAAGATAGGAATGTGTTATGAAAGTATTAGCTTTTGATACGTCCAGCAAGGCTCTTTCTCTCGCTATTTTAGAGAACAAGCAGGTTCTTGCCGAGACGACTATTAATATTAAGAAGAATCACAGTATTACCCTCATGCCTGCCATCAATTTTTTGATGGAGAGTTTGGATTGGACACCCAAGGATTTAGACCGAATCGTGGTGGCGGAAGGACCAGGTAGCTACACAGGTTTGCGAATTGCGGTAGCAACTGCCAAGACCTTAGCTCACACTCTGAACATCGAGTTGGTTGGTATGTCGAGTCTCTTGGCTCTGGTGCCATACCAACAAGAAGGCTTGTTCGTCCCCTTGATGGATGCGCGTCGCAACAATGTTTACGCAGGATTTTATGAAAATGCCAAACCTGTCATGCCAGAAGCGCACCTATCTTTTGAAGAGGTATTAGAAAAAGTCAAGGGTGCTAGTCAGGTAACCTTTGTCGGAGAAGTTGCCCCCTTTGTGGAGCAGATTCAAGAGCATTTACCAAGGACTAATTACAAAGAAACCTTGCCTAATGCAGCCAATCTTGCTCTTTTGGCCTGGGATAAGGAAGCAGAATCCTTGCACGACTTTGTGCCTAACTATCTCAAACGAGTCGAGGCTGAGGAAAACTGGCTCAAGGATCACACCGAGTCTGGTGAGTCCTACATTAAACGCCTATGATAGAGATTAAACGAATTCAACGGCAACCCGACTTGGCTCAAGCCATCTACGCTGTTATGATAGCTGTTTACCCAGTCAGTCCTTGGACGCTGGAACAAATCCAAGCAGACCTGTCCCAAGACCAGACTTGGTATGCTTTGGCTTATGATGGGGACGAAGTGATTGGATTTCTAGCTGTGCAGGAGAATCTTTTTGAAGCAGAAGTTCTGCAAATCGCTGTCAAACAAACCTATCAGGGTCAGGGGATTGCCTCGGCCTTGTTTGCTCAATTGCCGACAGATAAGGAGATTTTCCTCGAAGTCAGAAAGTCAAATCAACGAGCGCAAGCATTTTACAAGAAAGAAAAGATGGCAGTCATCGCTGAGCGAAAGGCCTACTACCATGATCCAGTCGAGGACGCCATCATCATGAAGAGAGAAATAGATGAAGGATAGATATATTTTAGCATTTGAGACATCCTGTGATGAGACAAGTGTCGCCGTTTTGAAAAATGACGATGAGCTCTTGTCCAATGTCATTGCTAGTCAAATTGAGAGTCACAAACGTTTCGGTGGCGTAGTGCCGGAAGTAGCTAGTCGCCACCATGTCGAGGTCATTACAGCCTGTATTGAGGAGGCGCTAGCAGAAGCAGGGATTACCGAAGAGGATGTGACAGCTGTGGCGGTCACCTATGGACCGGGATTGGTTGGAGCGCTGTTAGTTGGTTTGTCAGCTGCCAAGGCCTTTGCTTGGGCACATGGACTTCCGCTGATTCCCGTTAACCACATGGCTGGTCACCTCATGGCAGCTCAGAGTGTGGAGCCTTTGGAGTTTCCCTTGCTAGCCCTCTTGGTCAGCGGTGGGCACACAGAGTTGGTCTATGTTTCTGAGGCTGGTGACTACAAGATTGTTGGGGAAACCCGTGATGATGCGGTTGGTGAGGCCTATGACAAGGTCGGTCGCGTCATGGGCTTGACCTATCCAGCCGGTCGCGAGATTGATGAGCTAGCTCATCAGGGACAGGATGTGTATGACTTCCCACGTGCCATGATTAAGGAAGACAATCTGGAGTTTTCATTCTCAGGTTTGAAGTCTGCCTTTATCAATCTCCACCACAATGCCGAGCAAAAGGGAGAAAGCCTATCTACAGAGGATTTGTGTGCTTCCTTCCAAGCAGCAGTTATGGATATTCTCATGGTTAAAACCAAGAAAGCTTTGGAAAAATACCCTGTTAAAACCCTAGTCGTGGCAGGGGGTGGGGCAGCCCACAAAAACCCCTGACGAAACACCGACTGTGAAAA
>NZ_CAJZDT010000055.1:0-11105 GCF_915066115.1 uncultured Streptococcus sp.
TCATACGTTCAATCATGTTACAGCGATAAGTAAAAATGATGAACTTTCTTAAGTTATGGAAATTCAAATAATCTTTTCATTTTCTAATACTTTATCATCAAATTGTTCAGCTAGTATAGTTGCTGAGTGATAAAGTTCCTTTGCTTTATTTTTATCATTTTCAAAATAAAGATAGCACTTAGCTTCAAATACTGAAATTCCAGGTTTATAGACTTGCAACGTTGTTACTGATAAAATTTCATTCATCTTTTTTACTAGAGATATCATATGTTTATAGTCATTATGAACAACATAAACAACCGCTATGGCACAAAGAACTGATAGTAGCTCTACATTATACATTTCATCACTAACTAATTGCTGTTTCAACAACTTAATCCGAAAATCATCTAATGCTCTCTTCTATAAATCAAGTCTTGACATTGCATAGCAAAATAATCAATTAATAGTAAATCATTGAATGTGTAAACTTGCTTTAGTGTTACTTGCTTAAAATAATCATCAAAAATATCTTCAGCGAAACTACCTGTCCCTGTTCTTATCAAGTCTAATATTCTTTCAATCAAGTCTAGACTCAGCAACTCTTCCTCAGGAAGAGCTAGTTCTTTATTTTCAAGAAAAGTATCTATCGGAACTTCTAATCGCTTAGATAAATATTGTAACTTAGTAATTGTTGGCAAGGATTGCCCAAGCTCAGTACGCATCAGCTGTTTGATTATTAAGTCAGCTTCTGTCCACAGACCTCTTCTCTCGTCAATTTGTGACGTTCACGTTTCTGTCTTACTCTATGACCAATTTCAGTTTTAATATCTGTTGTCATTCTTACCTCTAACCACAATCCATAAATTAACATACTTTTAATTCTTCGGCTAAAAATTAACAATAATTCTTTTTCAAATCCGTCATATTATTTTCCAAAACTTGGATGTCTTGGCTGACTTTGAGAATGACAATGCTGCCTTGAATACTGGAGATGACTTGACGGGCCTGCAACTGCGACCGTTCTTCTGACCAGTCAGCATGCAGGTCTTGCAAGAGGCTGGCTAACTTCTCTGTCCACTGGGTCATAAAATCATTGAGAGGACAGCGGAAGTTCTCATCTTCTGTGGACAATTCCACAATCAGATTACCAATTGGGCAACCATAAAAGACTGTCTGACTTTCATGAAATTGACAAACCCAGTCAATCATATCCGAAAACTTGTCACTGTCAGACTTGTCTGCTTCAAAAATATCTTCAAAAAGCTCTTTTCGCCACTTTGCTAAAATATCTTGAATGACCGTCAAACCAATTTCCTTCTTAGATTTGAAATAATAATAAAGCTGCCCCTTGCCAACATCAGCCACCTCCATGATGTCACTGATGGAGGTGGCATCATAACCCTTCTGATAAATCAATTCCTCAGCACTTTGTAAAATACGCTCTTTAACGCTCATCTGCTCACCTCTCTTTTTTCCTATTATAGCAGATTCAGAGTCTGAGACCAAACAATTGAAACCACCTCCTTTTGCCACTGTTTTATCATTAAAATTTTTGTTCTGAGCAAATTGATTTACAAATTCAATTCTAGATGTTATTATAATTGTACCGAACGGTCAGTATGTAACTAAAACTACCATTTGGAAAATCATCAAACTAACAGTCTAAATTCCTATTGGCTGTTAATCAAATCATATTAGGAGGAACCTCATGTTCAATCAGAAAAATGTCGCATTTGTTATCACAGACCCGCAAGTTGAATTCTTAAAATCTACTGGTAAAGGATTCGGAGCAACTAAAGATGTTCTTGAAAAAGTTAATACTATTGAAAATCTGACAAAGCTTTTCGCTCTTGCTAAAGAGCGTGGCTACAAGCGTTTTATCTCACCGCACTACTTCTATCCACACGATCACAAGTGGCAATTTAAAGCTGCTGGTGAAACGATGATGATTGAAAACGAAATGTTTTGGCGTGATAGCCAGTATTCAGCAATTCCAGAAGGCTCTGGAGCAGATATGATTGAAGAGATTAAACCATTTTTGGATGAAGATACTATTGTTGTCAACGGACATAAAATCTTTGGCCCAGAAAGCAACGACCTTAACCTTCAACTCCGCAAAAATGGTATCGACACCGTCATCTTGGCTGGTATGAATGCTAATCTCTGCGTGGATTCACACATGCGTGAACTCATAGAATTAGGCTACAATGTCATTGTTGTTAACGATGCTGTCGGTGCTCCAGGTGAAGAAGCCTACCAAGCTGCACTAACAAACTACGGCTACATTGCCAACCAAGTTTTGACAACTGAGGAAGTTATCGCTCAACTTTAGTATTAAAAACAAAATCAGGTAATCCTAGTGACTACCTGTTTTTCTATGTCTTAAGCATTTTGCCAATTTTCTTGGTCTTCTTTAAAGCTTTTTAGAAGGTCGAGCCCTTCTGGTGTGATGTAACCTTCTTCTTGAGCTAGGTGAATGAGTTCACTGTAGTTAGAAAGTGTTAACAGCTTAACACCAGCATCTGCAAAGTTTTTGTCTGCTTTTGGCAATTGGTAGCTGAAAATCGCTACAACTCCAAGCACATCTGCTCCTTCTCGCTTGGCTGCTGCCACGGCCTCGAGAACAGAACCACCTGTTGAAATAAGGTCTTCAACCACTACCATCTTTTGCCCCTGAGCTACGCGGCCTTCGATTTGGTTACCAGCTCCGTGGTCTTTTGGTTTGCTACGGATGTAGGCAAATGGCAAGTTCATCTTATCAGCAATAATAGCTCCGTGTGGAATCCCTGCTGTTGCAGTTCCTGCAATCACTTCTACCTCTGGAAAGGCTTCTTTGATAGCTTCCACAAAGCCATTTTCAATGAGGGTACGAGTTTCTGGATAGGCTAATGTCACACGGTTATCCGTGTAAATTGGCGACTTGATACCAGATGCCCAAGTGAAAGGCTCCTCTGGTTTGAGGTAAACTGCTTGAATTTTCAAGAGGTGGCTAGCGATATCTTTAGCAAGTGTCATGGTCTTCTCCTTTTGTTTTTCTAATCTAGTTCTTTAATTCCAGTCCTGTGTCCATTCATCCTTGATGGCATGATAAGCTGCAACAGGATTCTCAGCTTGGGTAATGGGACGTCCCACTACGATATAGTCACTACCGATTTGATAGGCATCAGCAGGTGTCATCACGCGTTTTTGGTCTCCAACTGCAGCACCTGCTGGACGAATGCCCGGTGTCAGACAGATAAAATCTGGATTGGTGGCCTGCTTGATGAGTTGCACTTCCTGAGCCGAGCAAACAACACCATCTAATCCCGCTTCAGCCGTCTTCTTGGCATAATGAATCACTGACTCCTGCAGACTGGTTTGGATATTTTGAAAATCCTTCATCTGAGCTTCTGAGGTTGATGTGAGCTGAGTGACAGCGATCAATTTGGCTTGACTTCCAAGACCTTCACGCGCAGCCTTCATCATCTCTACACCCCCAGCAGCATGAACATTTGTCATATCCACACCAAGCTGAGACAGGACCTTCATAGCTGATTTGACTGTATTGGGAATATCATGCAGCTTGAGATCCAAAAAGACACTGTGCCCCAGGCCTTTCAAGTAAGACACAATCTCAGGCCCCGTTGCGTAATAAAGCTCCATCCCTACCTTAAGATAAAGGCTTTCTTCTGCTGGAAAAAGAGCTAAGAATTCCTTGACCGCCTCAAAACTAGGAAAATCAAGAGCAATGACTGGACGATGTTCTCGCATAGGTTTCTCCTTTTACCTTTGCTAGTGAGAGAGTCTGGGCAACAGAAGCCACGAAAAAAGGAACCTGCCAACAGCAAGGTTCCACGAAAAATGGGTAGTCTCCACCCTTTCACCGTCTAACCTTAGCTGCCTCTCTGGACTGCTTTAAAGGTTTTTTACTATTCTATTATTTCTACTAACACTTGTCAAGTAAAAACATGGCAACTAAAGAGCTATAGAAGAAAAGGTAAACCTAGCGACGCGATGAACGTCGGGTCGTTTGGTTTTGATTGCCCTCTTCCTCCAGCTTTTTCCTTTCCTCTTCTAGTTTATTCTGCTGTTCTTCCAGTCTTTTCTTCTCTTCCTCTTTTTGTTTCTTCTCAGCTTCCTTAGCATCTTGTTTGGCTTTTTCCTCAGCCTCCATAATTAATTTATCCGCCACAGTGTAACTGTAAATTCCAGCTTCCATGTCAATCACACTCGGTTCTGACAATTGTGGCTTAATCTTACTGTAATATGGCAGTTTCTTACTCATTTCAGATAGAGGAACCAAGACCTCGTCCGAATCATTCATAGTCAATCGAATTAGATCTGATGTCACCTTGCTTGGGGCTAATTCCACCTTCTGGATAGCCGACTTGAGTTCTGGACTAATTTGAGCAAGTTCTGACGTAAAGGCTTTGATTTGTTCGCTGTTATTAAAGAGAACTGATATATAAGTTTCTGGCAGACTCACCAAACTTACCGCACTGGTCTCAAGCTGACCGCTTGAAAGGATTGGATAATGACTTTCTCCAGAAACATAGTAGGCCACAATATCATATTCCTTGACCTTGATTGTAAACTTGGTTGGAAATTGATAGACAAGCTGAGCTGATTCAACCCAA
This sequence comes from uncultured Streptococcus sp., assembly GCF_915066115.1. Lineage (GTDB taxonomy): Bacteria > Bacillota > Bacilli > Lactobacillales > Streptococcaceae > Streptococcus. The sequence continues at coordinate 4,599 of NZ_CAJZDT010000055.1, forward strand.
TAGTTAGACTTGATCTGCTCTTCATATTTTGCCTTATCTAGCAGAAGGTTAATCGTATAATCCGAATCCTGAATGCCTGAAGCCTGTCGAATATCATCATCTGTAGTTTGCACTGTTCCCTCAACACGAATATCCTTCATGGTCGCATAAGGACTGAGCAAATAAGCAGAGACAATCAATAAAATCAGACTGAGAAACAAAATCGAGATAGCCCGCCAGATATGAACTCCTGGAATTTTCGGTTTGACCGGTTTTTCCTTTACAGGCTTTTTCTCTATTTTTTTATCCTGTTTATTCTGTTTCTTTAGCTCTTTGGATTTTGGTTCTTCTTTGACTACTTCTTTTTTAACGTCTTCTGACTCTTCTACTTTTTCTTCAGACTCTTCCTTAGCTGATTTTGGGTCTTTTGGATCAGATTCACCCTCTTGGTCCTCGGTTGCATCTGACTTTTCAGATTTTGAAGTCATTCGAGCTTGTCTTTCCTTTTCCTTCTCCTCAGCTAGGGCCGCCTCTTCCTCAGCCTTCTTTTTTAGGTATTCTTGGTTTCGTTTCTGCCATTCTGATAACTCTTTAAATTCTTCGAGGATTTCTTTGCCCTCATTTTTCTTATCTTTTGACATTTACTTTCCTTATGATAAATCTTTTTTCAACAATTGATAAAAATCTGCAAGAGATTTCAATTCAGTCGAAGCTTTCATGCTAGCTTGGTACTGATCCTTGTGACTAAGCAAGTGACTGAGTTTCTCCTCCAAGCTTTCCAAGGTCAAGTCACTTTCTTGAAGTTCTTCTGCATAGCCTTTCTTAACAAAGTAAGCCGCATTTTCAATCTGGTCTCCTCGACTTGCTTCACGACCCAATGGTACGATGAGATGGAGTTTCGCCATGGCCAAGAGCTCAAAAATCGTATTGGCACCGCCACGGGTCACCACCACATCTGCCATCTCCATCAAGGGTTGATAGAGATCCGTCACATAATCAACACGAAAGAGATTTTGACTCAACTCATTGAGGCTAGAATCTCCAGTGAGATTGATAATATTGTAGCGCTCTGTCAGTTCTTGCTTATGATCTGTCACCAATTGGTTAAAGACACGAGCTCCTGCAGAACCACCGACAAACAATACCGTTGGCAATTTAGGATCAAAGTGGGTTTGGATATCCACCAATTCATCTGGTTCTGAAGTTTTTTGATCTGAAACCTTGGTTACAGCTCCCACATGCTCAACTTTTGCAAGACTAGCAGGCTGCTCAAAGGTTGAATACATCTTTGTCGCAAATTTATAGGCGATTTTATTGGCCAAGCCCATAGATAGGTCAGATTCGTGAATAAAGACAGGCACTCCTGATACACGCGCTGCGATAACAGGCGGTACTGAGACAAAGCCTCCCTTTGAAAAAAGAGCCTGTGGACGAAGTCGTAACATGATAAAGAGTGACTGGACAATTCCCCAACCAACTTTGAAGACGTCCAGCATATTTTGCCAAGAGAAATAACGACGCAATTTCCCAGTCGCAATGGAATGGAAGGTGATATCTAGACCTGACTTGAGGATTTCTTGGTGTTCAATACCACGCTTATCCCCGATATAGTGGACTTCCCAGCCATCTTCGATAAACTTGGGCATTAACAAAAGGTTAAGGGTCACGTGTCCAACCGTCCCCCCACCTGTAAAGACAATTTTTTTCATATTATTCCTTTAACTCCGCTACTGTGTCGATAAAGAGGTCGCCACGTACTTCAAAGTTAGCATACATATCCCAGCTAGCATTGGCAGGACTGAGAAGAACCACATCTCCTTGAGTCGCAAGCTCATAGGCCTTGCTAGTCGCATCTGCAATATCTGTCGCATCCACATAAGCGACACCAGCCTTATCCGCTGCCCGTTTGACACGCTCAGCAGATTGACCGAGGATGACCATCTTCTTAAGTCCAGTAATGTCTGGCACCAATTCATCAAACTCATTGCCACGGTCCAAACCACCTGCAATCAAGATGACCTTGCTGTTGTCAAATCCTGACAAGGCTTTTTGAGTCGCCAAGATATTGGTTGACTTGCTATCATTATAGAATTTCACACCCTGAATTTCATCCACAAATTGGAGACGGTGTTTGACACCACCAAAGGCTGAAAGAGTTTCCTTAATGGTTTGATTGTCCACGCCACGGAGCTTGGCTACTGCAATCGTCGCAAGGGCATTTTCCACATTGTGACTGCCTGGAACTCCGATTTCACTAGCTGCCATGACCACTTCTCCACGGAAGTAGAGCTGGCCATCTTCCAAATAAGCTCCATCAACCTTTTCCTGTGTTGAAAACGGAACAACAGTAGCTTGTGTTTTGCTTGCCAATTCTTTTGCCAAGTCTTGGTTAAAGTTCAAGACAAGGAAATCAGCCGCTGTCATCTTGTTCTGGATATTCCACTTGGCTGCTACATATTCCTCAAAAGAACCATGATAATCGATATGAGTTGGCATGAGGTTGGTAATAACCGCAATCTCTGGATGGAATTCTTGCACACCCATGAGTTGGAAAGAAGAAAGTTCCATGACAAGCGTGTCCTTGTCTGACGCAGTTTGTGCCACTTGACTAGCTGGATAGCCGATATTTCCTGATAAAAGACCATGTTGCCCAGCAGCAGTCAAAACTTCCCCAATCATGGTCGTTGTGGTTGTTTTACCATTTGAACCGGTAATACCAACAATCGGTGCTTCAGAAATCAAATAAGCCAATTCCACCTCAGTCAAGACTGGAATTCCCTTGGCCAAAGCCTTTTCAATCATGGGATTACTGTATGGGATGCCTGGATTTTTCATCATAAGGGCAAACTCTTCATCCAAGAGTTCCAAAGGATGGCCACCTGTGATAACCTTAATCCCTTCTTCCAGTAAACTTTGGGCAGCTGGATTGTCCTCGAAAGGCTTCCCATCATTTACTGTCACAATGGCACCTAGCTTGTCCAACAAACGAGCTGCAGATTCACCAGATTTAGCCAAACCTAAAACAAGGACTTTCTTATTTTTAAATTGATCTATTACTTTCATGTCTCGAACTCCATTTCTACTCTTACTATTTTACCATTTTTATGGAAATAATTCTAAATGAAAATGCTCAGATTCAGCATTCTAACAAGCAAAAAGAGAGCCGAAACTCTCTTTTTATCTTCTTTTACTTTTATGGACCGACATGAGGGTAATATCTCGCAAGCTAAAGTATGCTAGGAAGAGCATGGCGATTGCGATAAAGAATTCTGTCGGTAGCTGAAAGATTTGCAGGACAGACAGCATCAGCAAAATCAAAAGTGCTACGAAAGCAAAGACGACAAGGACGATATTGACTGTCCCTTTAATGCTTTCTGGTGTCGCAAATACATAGAGTAGTAATAAGAGGATTCCTATGATTAAATAAACCATCTTTATCTCTTTCTAGCTCTTATTCAGCTGATTTTTTCTTCTTGTTAGCTTTCTCACGCTCTGCCTTGTTAAGGATTTGTTTACGCAAACGGATTGACTCAGGCGTTACTTCCATGTACTCATCATCGTTCAAGAACTCAAGAGACTCTTCAAGTGTCAAGATACGAGGAGTCTTGATAACAGCTGTTTGGTCCTTAGTAGCTGAACGAACGTTAGTCATTTGTTTCGCCTTAGTGATGTTAACTGTCAAGTCATTTTCACGAGAGTTTTCACCGATAATCATTCCTTCATAAACCTCAGTACCTGGGTTAACAAAGATTGTTCCTCGTTCTTCGATAGACATGATTGAGTAAGTTGTAGCCTTACCAGCATCGATAGAAACAAGGGCACCACGGTGACGACCACCAATTTCGCCTGGAATCAATGGCAAGTATTGGTCGAAGGTATGGTTCATGATACCGTAACCACGAGTCATTGACAAGAACTCAGTTGAGTATCCTATCAAACCACGCGCTGGAACAAGGAAGACCAAACGAGTTTGACCATTACCAGTTGAAATCATATCCAACATTTCACCCTTACGTTCAGAAAGGCTTTGGATAACAGATCCTTGGTATTCTTCTGGAGTGTCGATTTGAACACGTTCAAATGGTTCGCATTTAACACCATCGATTTCTTTTACGATAACTTCTGGACGAGATACTTGAAGTTCATATCCCTCACGACGCATTGTTTCGATAAGGATTGACAAGTGCAATTCTCCACGTCCTGAAACAGTCCATTTATCTGGTGAATCAGTTGGGTCAACACGAAGGGAAACGTCTGTTTGCAATTCTGCCTGCAAGCGTTCTTCCACCTTACGAGAAGTTACCCATTTACCTTCTTTACCAGCAAATGGTGAGTTGTTGACCAAGAAAGTCATTTGAAGAGTTGGCTCATCGATGTGTAGGATTGGAAGAGCTTCAACTGCATCTGTCGGAGTAATGGTTTCACCGACAAAGATATCTTCCATACCTGAAACGGCAATCAAGTCACCTGCTTTTGCTTCTTGGATTTCACGACGTTCCAAACCAAAGAAACCGAAGAGTTTTGTAACACGGAAGTTTTTAGTTGTGCCGTCAAGTTTAGAAAGGGTAACTTGGTCCCCAACTTTAACAGTACCACGGAAGACACGACCGATACCGATACGTCCAACGAAGTCGTTGTAGTCCAAAAGTGACACTTGGAACTGCAAAGGCTCATCTGAGTTATCTACTGGAGCTGGGATATGGTCGATAATTGTGTCAAAGATTGGCGCCATAGTCGCTTCTTGGTCAGCTGGATCATCTGACAATGAAGAAGTTCCGTTGATCGCAGAAGCATACACCACTGGGAAATCAAGCTGGTCGTCATCTGCACCAAGTTCGATGAAGAGTTCTAAGACTTCGTCCACTACTTCAGCTGGACGAGCTGATGGTTTATCGATTTTGTTAACAACAACGATTGGGACAAGGTCTTGTTCCAAAGCTTTTTTCAATACGAAACGAGTTTGTGGCATGGTTCCTTCGTAGGCATCTACGACCAAGACAACACCGTCAACCATTTTCATGATACGCTCAACTTCTCCACCGAAGTCCGCGTGTCCTGGTGTATCCATGATGTTGATACGAGTTCCGTTGTAGGCAACGGCTGTATTTTTAGCAAGGATGGTAATTCCACGCTCTTTTTCGATATCGTTTGAGTCCATAGCACGCTCGGCCAATTCAGTACGTGCATCAAGCGTTTCTGATTGTTTCAATAATTCGTCAACGAGGGTTGTTTTACCGTGGTCAACGTGGGCGATAATCGCAATGTTACGGATATCTTCTCTTAATTTTGTCATGATTTCCTCTATAATATTCAAAATTTATTTTCTAACTGAACGATTATACCATATTTTCAAGTAAATAACATAACTCAAGCAAGTGTAAATGTTTTCACTCTGCTTTTCTTTTCACGTCAAGCCTTTTCAAAGCAAGCGACTTATGATAAGATAGGCACAGTATGCGTTTAGATAATTTATTAGCCAAAGAAAAAATCAGCCGAAAGGCCATGAAACAAGCCTTACTTAAAGGAGAAATTCTAGTCGATGGTTGCCCAGCCCGCTCCCTAGCCCAAAATATCGATACAGGACTACAAGAACTCCTTTTTCAAGACCAAATCATTCAAGGCTATGAGCACACCTACCTTATGCTTCATAAACCTGCTGGTGTCGTTACAGCCAATAAAGACAGGGAACTTCCAACCATCATGGACCTCCTTTCGCCTGACATCCAGTCTGACAAGCTCTATGCCGTCGGCCGACTGGACCGAGATACGACAGGACTCCTCCTCGTGACCGATAACGGACCCTTGGGCTTTCAGCTCCTCCATCCCCAATATCATGTCGATAAGACTTATCGAGTTGAGGTTAATGGACTTCTGACACCTGACCATATCCAAGCCTTTCAAAAGGGAATTGTCTTTTTAGATGGTACTGTCTGTAAACCCGCAAGACTAGAGATTCTATCTGCAAGTCCTTCCTTCAGTCAAGCCTCTATTACCATTTCAGAAGGAAAATTTCATCAGGTCAAGAAAATGTTCCTCTCGGTTGGTGTCAAGGTGACCTCCCTCAAACGTACCTGTTTTGGACCTTGGAGCTTAGAGCAGAATCTTCAAGAAGGAGACTACCGTCCCCTAAACTCACAAGAGTTGACAAGCATTCGTGACTTACTCAGAAAAAGTGGTTAAAAAATGAGCTCGGAAACATCCAAGCTCGTTTTCTTATTTGTAATCAACCTACAAGGAAAAATTTATCAATCATTTCTTGTTTTAATTCTGGGGAATAGTAACGATTCTTCCCTTTTTTAACGATTTCTATTCCATAACGGTCAATTAATGTCACCATGTACTTTAGACCAGCAACATCCACTCCAAATCTTTTTGAAAGCAGGTTGAAGCTTTGTCCTTGTTTTCTTAGTTCATAGATCTGAACTTTATCTTCATAACTCAATTTCATAATAAAACACCCCAAAAGTTAGATTTTTTCTGTCTAACTTTTGGGGTGCAGTTCAGAGTCAGAGTTGTGTCTAACTTTTG
>NZ_CAJZDT010000056.1:0-11041 GCF_915066115.1 uncultured Streptococcus sp.
GCCCGCAGTGTTTTAAATCCCATTATCCTTTTTTTCTATATAGGTATAAACCAACTCAGCCATAATGATTCCTTTAATCTCTCTTATTATTTTATGTATATTATAGCAAAATTCCATCATTACTGATGGAATTAATTATATATTAATGTCTAAAATGTCTCACTCCTGTGAAGACCATGGTCAAGCCGTATTTGTCCGCAGTTTCGATAGATTCTTGATCACGGACTGAGCCTCCTGGCTGGATGATGGCCTTGATTCCTGCTTTGGCAATTTCTTCCACGTTATCCGCAAATGGGAAGAAGGCATCAGAAGCAAGAACAGCGCCGTCAAGGCGGTCTTTAGCTTGTTCGATGGCAATACGAACAGAGGCAACACGGTTAGTTTGACCTGGACCAACGCCAAGTGTCATGTGGTCGTTGGTCACGATGATCCCGTTTGATTTGACATACTTGATAGCCTTCCAAGCAAACTCAAGAGCAGTCGCTTCTGTCTCAGTTGGCTGGCGTTTGGTCACCACTTGCCAGTCAGCTGGACTTTCTTTGATAACGTCTTGGTTTTGCACGAGGAGTCCACCAACCACACCAGTATATTCAGCTTCCGCTTCGCTCGCTTCTTGAGCATCAAATGGCAAGGCAAGGATACGCAAGTTTTTCTTTTTATTAGTCAAAATGGCTAGCGCCTCATCCGTATAGCTTGGTGCGATGATGATTTCAAGGAAAACGCCGTGCATCTTCTCAGCTGTCGCAGCATCCACCTCACGGTTAAGAACAACGATACCACCAAAGATAGACACTGGGTCAGACTCATAAGCGTAGTCCCAAGCAGTCTCGATGTCATCAGCCTGACCGATTCCACATGGATTCATGTGTTTGAGGGCCACAACGGTTGGACGGTCTTTGAAATCACGAATGATACGGATAGCCGCATCCGCATCACGGATATTGTTGAAGGATAGTTCCTTACCGTTGAGCTGTTTGGCTGATGCAATTGAGTAGTCTGTCGGCAAGGCTTTTTGGTAGAAGTCTGCATCTTGTTGAGGGTTTTCACCGTAACGCATAGCTTGCTTGAGGTCATAAGTCAAAGTGAGCTTTTCAGGTTTGCTTTCACCCACTTGAGCTGTGAAGTATTCTGCAATCAAGGCATCATAAGCTGCTGTATGACGGAAAACCTTGGCTGCCAAACGTTGACGTGTTCCGTAAGTCGTTTCACCATTGGCTGACAACTCGTCCAAAACCACTGCATAGTCAGCAGGGTCTACCACAACCGTCACGCTGGCATGGTTTTTAGCTGCTGAACGAAGCATAGATGGCCCACCGATATCGATATTCTCCACCGCATCAGCGTATGTCACATCTGGTTTGAGAATCGTTTCTTTAAAGGGATAGAGATTGACCACAACAAGGTCAATGAGATCGATTTGATTATCCTTGGCTGCTCCCAAGTGGCTATCCAAATCACGACGAGCGAGGAGTCCCCCGTGGATATTTGGATGAAGGGTCTTGACACGACCGTCCATCATTTCTGGAAAACCAGTCACATCATCAATCGCAATGGTGTCTACCCCAGCATTATCAAGGGCAACCTTGGTCCCACCTGTCGAGATAATCTCCCAACCAAGTTTTTTAAGTTCTTGGGCAAATTCAACAATACCCGCTTTGTCTGAGACGCTGATTAAGGCCTTTTTCGTCATTCTATTCCTCTTTCTTTAGATCCAAGCGCATAGCGACTTCGTTATTTTCTTCTATAAATCCTGTTTCCTGAAAACCCAAACTAGTCAGCAGGTGCTTCATTTTTTCATTTCCAACCACATAATCTGCGGTAATATGACTGCAAGCTCTATCCATCTGAGCCTCTTTGATTAGAACTTTCAAGGCTTTTCGACCATAACCTCTTCCTTGGTACTGCTGACCAATCATTATCCGCCAGATAAAGTATTCCGCTTCATCCTTGTCTATTTCTAGCAGGAGAAAGCCAACCACTTGCTTATCCCAATAGATTGCCATCGGAAACACATCTTCGTTTTTCCGGTAGAGCCATGCATCAGCTAAAGAGCGTACATTTGGAGCCACGAAACGTGCTCGTTCATCAGCTTCAGATATTTTCAAATCCAGCACTGCCTGAAAACTGCTCTCATCTACTAATTTTATCTCAATCATTTTTTCTCCTAGCAATATTGCAAAATCAAAACTTGATTTACTTCTTATCTTCTACCCACACCTAAACTCTCCAACACTTGAGGATAGAGCTGATACTCGGTGGCATGAATCCGTTCTTCAAAACTTTCGATGGTATCATCAGCTAACCGTGGCACACGGACTTGTTTGATAATCTTACCAGTGTCCACACCCGATACCTCCGTTTGAAGCCGTTTTCAACAATCACTGACTCCAATTTTGAATCAAAGATATCATATGAATCATCAATGGCACTGGTGCTCACCCCAGCATTATCAAGGGCAACCTTGGTTCCACCTGTTGAGATGATGTCCCAACCGAGTTTTTTTAAGTTCTTGGGCAAATTCAACAATGCCTGCTTTGTCTGAAACACTAATTAGTGCGCGTTTAGTCATTTTTGTTCCTTTTCTAAAAGTGTATATTTTACCACAGATAGAACATCTGATAGGTAAACTTCTTTTGATGCCTTTCCAAATGGAGGATATTTAATAATATTTTTAATCGAATGATCTATGAATCTAATAAGTAATACTACTACAAATACAAAAATAATCAGCCCTAAAAACGTATCAACCGAAATAGCCGTTGTATCTGTTACAAACAATTTATTTAAAGATAACGTAATAAAGGCTGTTACTAGAATCATCCCAATAGCACCAATTGATTTTACTACATTTTCATATTTTTGTATTTGTTCATTTCGTTTGTTATTCAAATCACTAACTAGCATTTTAGCTACCTTCTCTGCATCAACTCCATAAAGACGATTCAAGGAAGACTTTACTTCATTGCATAATTCAGTGAATTTACTAGGTGCTCCCACTGAGACTTTGTTAAATTTTCGAGCATAAATACCGAAAAAAAATAAAATAATCAGAGTAATTATAAGGCTAACCTTCCAATAAGATGAATCTGAAAAAAAACGAAGAAGAATTAAGTCTCCAAACATACAAACAATCAGCAGACAAAGGAATAACAATAACATTTTTCTCGCTTTTCTGATTTCAGGATAAAATTGTTTTTCGTATTCATTAAAGAATATTTCAAATTCCTCTACATTTTTTAATAAATTATCAACTACTTTATTCATAATAATCCTCTTTTATCTTCTCCCGATTCCTAACTCATCCAAGACTTCTGGATACAAATTGTACTCTGCCTCATGGATTCGAGCTTCAAAACTTTCAATCGTATCATCAGCTAGTCGTGGGACGCGCACTTGTTTGATAACCTTTCCTGTATCCACGCCTGAGTCCACCCAGTGAATGGTCACGCCACTCTCAGCAACGCCAGCATTCCAAGCGTCCTCAATCCCATGAGCTCCTGGAAATTCTGGCAGATAGGCTGGATGAATGTTGATAATTCGACCTTCATAGGCTGCCAATAAGGTTGGCCCAACGATTTTCATGTAGCCTGCTAGACAAACCAAGTCAATCTGGTGTTCTTCCAAGAGTTCGACAAGGGCTGCTTCGTAGTCTACCTTGTTCTCAAACTCCTTGAGTTCAAAAGCATAGGATAGGACATCAAGCTTTTCTGCACGCTCAAGCACATAGGCCTCACGATGGTCTGAAAAGACAAACTCCACTGGAAATTCTTCAGCAATCACCTGAAAATTTGAGCCATTACCAGAGGCAAAAACCGCTATTTTTTTCATTTGATGATGACACTTTCGTTTTCTTTCTTGACGATGCGACCAATTTCATAGACTGGTTCATCCAGCAATTCCTTGACACGATCTACATTTTCAGGGCTAACTGCCAGCATGAGTCCCACACCCATATTGAAGATTTCAAACATTTCTTCATGCTTGATTTCACCGTATTTTTCAAGGGCTTTAAAGATTGGTAAGACTGGGACTTTGCTTTCCTCAATCTCTGCAGCCAGGTCATCTGCAAACATACGAGGAACATTTTCGATAAAGCCACCACCTGTGATGTGGGCAATACCGTTGACCAACTCTTCCTTGATGAGAGGCAGAACAGCCTTGACATAGATACGAGTCGGCTCAAGAAGAACTTCCTTGAGTTTCTTGCCTTCCAATTCTGGCAAGACTTCCTCACCTGTGTAGTCCGCAAAAACACGGCGAACGAGTGAGTAACCATTGGAATGAATCCCACTTGAAGCAAGTCCGAGAAGAACATCACCTTCTGCCACCTTTGAACCGTCAATGATTTGAGATTTTTCAGCCACACCGACCGCAAAACCAGCTAGATCGTAGTCATCTGCGCCGTACATACCAGGCATTTCAGCTGTTTCCCCACCAATGAGGGCAGCACCTGCCTGCACACAGCCTTCTGCCACACCAGCAACTACTTGTTCTAGCTTAGCTGGTTCATTCTTTCCAGTAGCGATGTAGTCAAGGAAATAGAGGGGCTCCGCACCTGCAGCGATAATATCATTGACACACATGGCCACACAGTCCTGACCGATAGTATCGTGCTTGTCGTACTTGATAGCCAGCATGAGCTTGGTTCCGACACCGTCAGTCCCTGAAATCAAGACTGGTTCTTTAACCCCTGTTTTTGAAAGGTCAAACATACCACCAAAGCCACCCAGAGCTCCCATGACACCTGCACGCTCCGTACGAGCCACGTGCTTTTTGATCCGTTCAACAACTTCATAACCCGCTTCAACATCTACACCAGATTGAGCGTACGCATTTTTTGTCATTTTTTAATCCTTTTCTTTTTTTGAGAAAGACTGCGACGTATTTTTAGATAAACAATTATTTTATCTAAAAATACTAGTCAGGTCTCTAGCTTTGGTCCCATAGGAGAAAGCGTCTACTGACAAATGCTTTAGCTTTTAGTCAGTAGTAAGACGTGAAGCATAAGCATTTTTATTTGCCATTTGTTTATTACTTTTCTTTAATGGAGGATAGGCTACCTATTTATAAAAACTAGTCTTTTCTTCCAAACTTCGACGATAATCTTCTTCGTAGTCGTAGAGAGGTGTTGGATAGTCACCGTCAAAGTAAGCGACACATAGACCACCATTTGGCGCATCTGTTTCAATCCCAATCGAATCAATCAATCCCTCAACAGATAGATAGGTCAGGCTATCCGCCCCAATGATTTGGCGAGTTTCTTCGACCGTATGATTGGCCGCAATCAGCTCCTGACGCGTCTGGATATCAATCCCGTAGAAGCATGGATAGGCTAACGCTGGACTACCAATGGCAACGTGAACCTCAGCAGCACCTGCTTCTTTCAAAAGCTGAACGATACGGCGAGAAGTCGTCCCACGAACAATGGAATCATCCACCATGACCACACGCTTGCCTTTAACAACACCAGAAACAGCAGATAGTTTCATCCGCACACCTTGCTCCCGCAATTCTTGAGTCGGTTGGATAAAGGTGCGCTGCGTATATTGGTTCTTGATCAGCCCCATTTCATTTGGCAGGCCGGATTCTTCTGCAAATCCCATAGCTGCGCTGAGCGAAGAATTTGGCACACCGACCACGATATCCGCCTCATGCTTGAATTCACGCGCCAATTGGGCACCCATACGTTTACGTGCTGTATGGACATTGACACCATGAATGTTAGAATCAGGGCGAGCAAAATAGATATACTCCATAGAACAGATTGCTAACTGAGTATCATCTGTATAGCTATCATACTGGATTCCCTTGTCATCAATGATCACAATCTCACCTGGCTTCAAATCACGAATCCACTCTGCACCAATAACCTCAAAAGCACAGGTTTCAGAGGAAACAACCACCGCTCCGTTGGCCATTTTCCCGATAGAAAGGGGACGGAAACCATTGGGGTCAAGGGCAGCAATCAACTTGTCCTCAAACAACAAGATATAAGCAAAGCCACCTTTGACAAGACTGAGTGCTTCCTTTATTTTGCCCATCAGGCTAGGATTGTGACTGCGACGAATGAGGTGAGCCAAGATTTCCGAGTCCGAAGTCGCGCTGAAAATCGCTCCTCTTTCCTCCAATTCTTTCTTGAGAGAGGCTGCATTGGTCAAATTCCCATTATGAGCCAAGCCAAACTGCATATCGTGAAAGCGGAAGAGAAAGGGCTGGATGTTATCTACAGAAGCTTCGCCAGCAGTCGCATAACGCACATGACCAATCGCACCAGTTCCTGTCAATTTATCCAAATTAGCTGGATTTCTGAACACTTCTGATAAAAGCCCCATGTCACGATGGCGCTTCAATTGTCCTTGATCATTGGAGAGGATTCCTGCCCCCTCCTGACCACGGTGCTGAAGACTATGGAGACCAAAATAGGTCAATTTAGCAGCATCTGGATGCCCCCAGATACCGAATACACCACATTCCTCATTAAGAGATTTTACTTCGTATGTCATTTTATATACCTTTTATTTCCCTGTGAAATAACGCACCGCTGACGCGAACAGGTGCTGGTCTTTATTTCCTGGGATGTTTTGGAAAAGACCGTCCTCATAACGTTCTGAATGTCCCATCTTACCGATGATTTGACCATTCTTACTGGTAATTCCTTCGATGGCATGGACAGAACCATTTGGATTGTACTTAGAATCCATACTTGGTTTGCCGTCAAAGTCAACGTATTGGCTAAAGATTTGTCCATTGTCACGGAGCTCCGCAAATTCCTCAGCCGTCACGACAAACTTCCCTTCACCGTGCGAAACAGGAATAGCGTGGATATCCCCCACTTGCACGCCAGCCAACCATGGTGAGTTAGTATTGGCAATACGAGTTTCCACCATCTTGGCCACGTGTTGGTTTGCATCATTGTAGAAGAGGGTTGGGCTAGTACTATTAGCATCCTCGAAATTTCCGTATGGAAGAAGACCTGATTTGACCAAAGCCTGGAATCCATTACAGATACCGATAATCAAGCCACCACAAGCGATAAAGCTATCAATGGCTGAACGTACTTTTTCATTAAGCAAGATATTGACGATAAACTTAGCTGACCCATCCGGCTCATCAGCAGCTGAGAATCCACCTGCAAAGAAGAGAATGTTTGCCTTGCCAATATTGTCAACCATAGTTTCAACTGACTTGACAATGGTCTCTTCATTCAAGGTCACGAATGGCACCAAGTTGACCTCTGCACCTTCTTTTTCAAAGGCCTTAGCTGAGTCATATTCTGAGTTGGTTCCTGGGAAGACTGGGATGTAAACCACAGGTTTTTCAACTCTTTCTTTAGCTTTGGTAACTGCGTCAGAAGCGACAGCTGGAACTTCGTCCAGTCCTTTAGCTTGAGCAAATTCTGTTGGGTAAACTTCTTCCAATTTTCCTTGGAAAGCACTGTCAAGTTTCTGTCCATCTAGCTTCACACCGTTGACAGTCAGTGTAAAGTCTGCATTTGTTTGTCCAATCTTCTCCACTCCAGCAATTTCTTGAGGAGATGTGAAAACAAATCCACCCAATTGAGCTGTCAAAGCTGTCTCAAGTTCAGGCAAGGTCACCTCTGCACCAATATGATTTCCAAAGGTAGCAAGTGCCAAACTTTCAACCACACCACCATATTTAACAGCTGATGCAGATGTTACTTTGTGTTCAGCTTGGATAACTTCAAACTGAGCAAAGTTAGACTTAATCAAGTCAAAATCAATCTCTGCTGAGAGGGCTTGACCTGGAATATAGTAGATATTTTCCCCAGCAGTCTTAAACTCAGGAGAAAGCACCTTACGGCTATCTGCCGTCGTCACACCAAAGGCTACCAAGGTTGGTGGCACCGTCAATTCTTCAAAGGTACCAGACATAGAGTCCTTACCACCGATGGATGGTAGACCAAGCTGGATTTGTGCTTCTATAGAGCCTAAAAGAGCAGCTACTGGCTGACCAAAACGCTCTGCTTGCTTGTCCATGCGCTCGAAATACTCTTGGTAAGAGAAACGAGCCTTAGACCAGTTTGCACCAGCAGCCACCAAACGAGCAGTTGCTTCGACAACTGCATAAGCAGCACCGTGGTATGGAGACCATTCTGCTACATATGGATTGAATCCTTGAGCCATGACTGACGCCGTATGGGTCACACCATGTTGAACTGGCAATTTCTGCACAGAAGCCTCAGTTGGTGTAAGTTGGTATCGACCACCAAGTGGGTGGTTGACAGTCGAACGTCCGACAGAGCAATCAAAGATGGTTTGCAAGCCTTTTTGACTAGCGTGGTTGAGGTCTGATAGAACCGTAAGGGTATCTGCTTCCAGTGTTTCTACGCTTGTAGTACGTTCTTCTGGAAGCTTGACATCCTTGTCAACGACCTTAGCATCGACAACCACACGTACACCATTGGTATCAAGGAAGCGACGTTCCAAGTCCACAATTGTCTCACCATTCCAGTGCATGACTAGATTTGGTTTCTCAGTCACTTTCGCAACCACAACCGCGTCAATATTTTCTTTATTACATTCTGCAACAAAGGCATCTACGTCTTCAGGACTCACCACAACCGCCATCCGTTCTTGTGATTCAGAAATGGCGATTTCTGTACCATTCAATCCTTGGTATTTAAGAGGTACCTTGTTGAGGTCGATTTCAAGACCGTCTGCTAATTCACCGATAGCCACACAGACACCACCAGCACCAAAGTCATTTGATTTCTTGATGAGACGAGTGACATCACCATTACGGAAAAGGCGCTGAATCTTTCGCTCTTCGATGGCATTCCCTTTTTGAACCTCAGCACCAGCGGTTTCCACAGACTCAACCGTTTGAACTTTAGAAGAACCTGTCGCACCACCGACACCATCACGCCCAGTCTTACCACCAAGGAGAATAATCACATCGCCCGCTTCAGGTTTTTCACGAACAACATTACCCTTGGGAGCCGCTCCGACAACTGCACCTAGTTCCATGCGTTTGGCTACAAAGCCTGGGTGGAAGTACTCACGAACATAAGTCGTCGCAAGCCCAATCTGGTTCCCATACGAAGAATAACCATGAGCCGCTGTCTTAGAAATGACCTGTTGTGGCAGTTTCCCAGCACGCGTTTCCGAAATCGGTGCGGTAATATCTCCAGCACCTGAGATACGCATAGCTTGATAAACATATGAGCGACCTGACAATGGGTCACGAATAGCACCACCTATACAAGTAGCCGCTCCACCAAATGGCTCAATTTCAGTAGGGTGGTTATGGGTTTCATTTTTGAACATAAGGAGCCAAGGTTCCTTGACACCATCAACGTCCACTTCGATTTCAACCGAGCAGGCATTGATTTCGTCAGACACTTCCATATCATCCAAACGACCATTAGCACGTTCATAACGACCGAAAATAGTCGCCATATCCATCAAGGTTTGTGGTTTTTCAGAACGCCCTAACTCCTCACGCATGGCAATATACTTGTCATAAGTCGCCTGCAATTGCTTTTGGAATTTAGAAGCTGAAAAGTCGATGTGTTTCAACTCTGTCTCGAAAGTCGTGTGACGGCAGTGGTCAGACCAGTAAGTGTCCAAAACCTTGAGTTCTGTTTCCGTCGGCACGCGCCCGATTGACTTGAAATAGTCTTGGATAAAGAGCAAATCGTCCACTTCCATTGCCATCCCTTGCTCGGCCTTGTAGCGAGCAAAGTCTTCTGCCCTATAGCTTTCAAAGAAAGTCAATCTAGGAATGGTCTTGTCCGACTCTGAAAATTCCTGCTTGGCAACCCCTGTCGTGATGTCCTTGAAACGAGAATCAACTGGATTGAGCAAATAGTTCTTGACTGCTTCCAACTCAGTCGCATCAATATCTTTATTGACCAAATAAAGTTGGACTGTATTGACCGTCACATCACTAGAACTTCCCAGCAAAAGTAAGGCTTCTTGCGAAGAAGCTGCACGCTGGTCAAACTGCCCTGGCAGGCTTTCAATGGCAAAGAAAGCATAGTTAGCAAGATCCGCCTGAACAGCCACTTCGTCCAAGACATGATCCGTCACCTGCTCAGAGAAGATGTGCTTCTCTGCGGGTGCAAACAAGTCCTCTGCCAAATTAAAGACATCATACACTTGCACGATACGAATACTTTTCAAAGTTGAAAGCCCCAAGTTGTGTTGGAGTTCTCTAACCAAACTCTCTGACTTGACCTGGAAATCGGCCTTTTTCTCAACAAAAATACGTTTATCCATCAATTCTTATTCCTTTATTTCAGCTATTGCAATGTTCCCAAACGACCTCTAGGTTGTTATTTCAACCCCTGCAACTTCTCCCAGACAACTTCATAAACGTCTGTTAGCTCTCCCAATCCTCTACGGAAAACATCCTTATCCATGTGGTTGCCATCTGCATCCCACAAACGGCAATTATCTGGTGAAAATTCGTCTGCCAAGATAATCTTGCCATCCTTATCAAAACCGAACTCTAGCTTAAAGTCAATCAACTTAAGCTCAATCTCAGCAAACCAGGCTTTCAAGAGTTCATTAATACGACGAGTTTCTTCCTTCAAGTAGGCAATTTGCTGGTCATCCGCAATCTTTAGGAATTTCACATGCTCATCATTGATAAATGGATCATCCAAATCATCATTTTTATAGTAAAACTCAACAATCGGAGTCTCCAAGGCGATTCCTTCGTCTACACCAAAACGTTTTGAAAAGGAACCAGCTGTATAGTTGCGAAGCACAACTTCCAAAGGAATGATTTCCACCTTTTTATTGAGTTGTTCCGTGTCTGAAAGTTTCTCTACAAAATGAGTCGCCACACCAGCCGCATTTAATTTCTCAAAAATAAAAGATGAAATCTGATTATTCAAAACTCCCTTGCCAGCAATCTGCTCCTTCTTAACACCATTGAAAGCAGTCGCCTGGTCCTTGTAAGTTGAAATAATAAGATTTTCATCCTCAGTTGTATAGATATCTTTAGCTTTTCCCGAATAGATCAATTGTTTTGACATTTTAAAGTTCGCCTTTCGTATTACTTGAGCACATTC
>NZ_CAJZDT010000057.1:0-10952 GCF_915066115.1 uncultured Streptococcus sp.
TCCACAACCTTTTTCATACTATCAAATAAGTCTTCCATAGTCTGTTTCGGCAATGAAAACATTAAGTCGACATTAATATCTTTAATTCCATACTTTTTACAATTAGTAATAGCCATATCTACATCTCCTGCAACATGACCACGTCCTAATATCTTAAGAAGTTCATCATTAAAAGTTTGAACACCCATACTTATTCTGTCAACTCCGTACTCTTTTACCAAAGCAACCCGAGAATCAACAAGATCCTCAGGGTTTGCTTCAAAAGTAAATTCACGCAGTTGTTGTGGAATTTTATTTCTTAATGCAGTTAGTAAACGATGAAGTTGTTCGTCACTTAATGCACTCGGTGTTCCACCACCAATATAGAGGGTTCTTAACTTTTGAATATCATAAGATTGAAACTCTTCTAACAGATGTTCCAAATAACTATCTACCGGCTGATTCTTGATAAAAACTTTTGAAAAGTCACAATAATAACAAATCTGGGTACAAAACGGGATGTGCACATAGGCTGACGTTGGTTTTTTCTGCATAGTACTTATTATACCACAAAGACAGGCTACGAGAAAAAAATCACCATCCCCAGATACATAGTCCGTCCAGAGATGGTGATGGTTTATTCTTCTGTTATGTCAATAACAATCTCTTCTGATTCATCAAGGGTTTCGGCCTTTTCTTGCCATTGCTCCTTGAGATTATTGAATCGATCTTTTGATGCTTCTGTCGCTTGACGAGCACATGATTTGGCTTGAGCAAGTACGCTGTCCACAGTGATTTCACCTGACTCAACCTGTTCTTTGGTTTTAAGAACAAAATCTGTAGCCTGCTCCTTGACTTCTGTCAGTTTTTCACAGACCTGCTCCTTGGCATACTCAGGATCTTCTCTCAAATCATCTAGAAAATCTTGAGCCTGACTGCAAACTTGTTTGCCCTTGTCGCTTGTTAAAAACAAGGCAAGAGCTGCACCTGAAACGGTTCCTAAAAGGATTGAGGATAGTTTACCCATAAGAATTCTCCTTTTTTATTTTTTGAAAAATTTACTTGCAAGACGAAGAGCTGACAAACTTGCACCAGTCTTAAGTGTTTTTGAACCAGCTGAGGAAGCTTTCTTGCTCAAGACACGCGCATGGTCATTGAGGTCTGAAACAGATAGAGATAAATCTGCAACTGCACTAAAGAGTGGATCAATCGTTGCCACCTTGACATTGATATCATCTGCCAAGACATTGACCTTAGCCAGTAATTCATTGGTATAATGCAAGGTCACATCCACATCTGAAGTCAAGGTTTTAATCGTCTTCTCTGTTTCATCGATAACACGTCCAAGCTTTTGTACAGTAATGATTAGATACACTAAAAATACAATCAAAGCAAGGGCTACAAGAATATATGCAACTTCTAACATTTAATTTTCCTCCTCTGTAACATAGTAAGGGGCCTTCTTTCGATTTTGATATAGAATGATAAAAATACCGAGACCGATAAGGACAACTGATAGCCATTGAGACACTCGAAGGCCAAAGAACATGAGACTATCTGTTCGCATGCCTTCGATGACCATACGACCGAAACCATACCAAATCAAGTAAAAGGCAGTGATATGACCTCGTCTGAGACTCTTCCATTTTCGTCTAAAAATCAGAATCAAGGCAAATCCAAGAAGATTCCATAGAGACTCATAAAGGAAGGTCGGTTGACGGTAGCTCCCCTCAATATACATCTGGTCACGGATAAAACCAGGTAGATAATCCAGATTATCCACTACTGCACCGTAGGCTTCTTGGTTAAAGAAATTACCCCAGCGTCCCAGACTTTGAGCAATCATAACGCTAGGCGCCGCAATATCTAGAAAATCCCAAGTATTGATGAGTTTACGATCAGCAAAGACATAGAGGACAAGAGCCCCTGTAATCAAACCACCGTAAATGGCCAAACCACCATTCCAAATGGCAAAAATCTCTCCCAAGTTCTGACTATAGTAATCAAAACGGAAAATAACATAATAGAGACGAGCTCCTAAAATTGCCAGAGGAAAAGCAATCAAGATAAAATCTAAAATATCGTCTGGTATGATCTTCTTTCTAGGTGCTTCTTTCATGGTCAAATAAACCGCAAGAATCAAGCCTGTCACAATACACAAGGCATACCAACGAATGGCTAGAGGGCCTAGATGAATAGCAATTGGATCAAGCATTAGGCACCTCGTTCTGAGCAATGAGATTTGTCAAACGTTCTTCGAACAAACGAGTCGCATCAAAGCCCATTTCCTTGGCACGATAATTCATGGCAGCTGCCTCAATCACGACAGAGATATTACGACCAGTTTTAACTGGAATGCGGATACGAGGAATGCCTACGCCAGAAATTTCTATTTCCTCGGCATTGTTTCCAAGACGATCAAAAGTCTTATGCGTATCGTAATTTTCCAGGTAAACGGCTAGCTGGACTTGTGAAGAATCCTTGACCGCACTCGCACCGTAGAGACTCATAACATCGATAATCCCAACACCACGAATTTCAATCAAGTGTTTCAAGATTTCAGCTGGTTCACCCCAAAGAGTAATCTCATCCTTGGCAAAGATATCGACACGGTCATCAGCTACCAAGCGGTGACCACGTTTGACAAGCTCTAAACCTGTCTCACTCTTACCGATACCACTATCTCCCTGAATCAAGACACCCATTCCATAAATATCCATCAAGACACCGTGCACACTAGTACGTTCTGCTAAACGTGAATCCAGATAACTAGATAACTCTCCAGATAAACGACTGGTTGCTGTACGACTAGTTAAGATGGCAATCTTACATTCTCTAGCTGCCTTTAGCATCTCCTCCGGAACCACCAAACCACGGGCAACAATAACCGCAGGTGTCTCAGGTAGAAACATTTTTTTCAAGACTTGGTAACGGTTGTGAGAGGACATCGAAACGAGATAGGACCACTCCTTCATTCCCAAGAGTTGGATTCGCTCTGGTGTATAGTAGTCAAAATAGCCTGTCATTTCAAGACCAGGTCGCATAATATCCGCTGTATTGATTTCCTTTTCAAGCAATTCTGGTTCGCCATAGACAATATCTAGTCTAAGCTTTTCAATCACTTCTTTTACTAAAACCGACATCATTTCCTCCTTCAAATGAGTTCTTCTCTCTATTATATCAAATTGTAGGAGGATATTTGAGATTTTTGCAGGCTTTGGAGTATTTATTTAATAGAAAAAGACTAGATTTCTCTAGCCTTTCAGTTCTAATTAGAATTTTTTACGTTTACGAGCTGCTTCTGATTTACGTTTACGTTTTACAGAAGGTTTTTCATAGAATTCACGTTTGCGTGTTTCTTGAAGAGTACCAGCTTTAGTAACCGCACGTTTGAAACGACGAAGTGCGTCGTCAAGAGATTCATTCTTACGTACTACTGTTTTAGACATTTTTTTCACTCCCTTCAAGTTCAAGATCTATTCTATTTTACACGTAAAAGGAATAATTGTCAAGAAAAAATGCGGTTTAATTTTGATTTTTTCTTCCATTTATACAAGTCTTGAAAGCGTTCAATAGAACATTGCTTTTTATTTTTCAAGCAAGCTGAGCGCTTCAGCATCCGCAATAATCGTCACATCAGGGTGATTTTGCAGGCTACTTGCTGGTAGACTCTCAGTCACTGGTCCAGACACTGTTCCGGCAATAGCTTCTGCTTTTGATTCACCGTAAGCAAAGAGAATAATTGACTTGGCATCCAAGATGTTTTTAATCCCCATTGAGATAGCTTGGGTTGGAACGTCTTCAATTTTATCAAAGAAGCGAGCATTGGCTTCGATAGTAGACTGGTCAAGTTCTACAAGGTGTGTTTGACTGTCAAATGGAGTGCCAGGCTCATTAAAGCCGATATGTCCATTGCGACCGATTCCCAAGATTTGGAGATCAACAGGATGGTCAGCTAAAATTTGATTGTAGCGTTCAACTTCTTCTTCAGCATTATCCTTAACCCCACGAGGCAAGAAACTTTCTTTAAATGGTTTTTGGTTGAATAAGTTTTCCTGCATGAAGTAACGATAAGACTGTGGGTTGTCCCCATCAAGTCCTACATACTCATCAAGGTTGACACTGGTTAGATTTGAAAAATCAAGGTCACTTTCAACGATTTCCTTGTAAAATTCAAGTGGGCTACTTCCTGTCGCAAGTCCCAATGTTTGAGCGCCATTGGCTAATTTCTCCTTCAAAATCTCAAAAGCAACTTTTCCACCTTCGATTTGGTTTTCAACTTTAATAACTTTCATCTTTTTATCCTCCGTTTTAATCTATATTCATTATATGGTATAGACCAATTTTTGTCAAGTGAAAACGATTTAATTTCTAAAAAAAGAGCGTCCAAACTTGAAACATGTTATAATGGATAGGATTAGAACTTAGAAAGAATGAAGAGATATATGAATACAGCTGATTTTGATTTCCACTTGCCAGAAGAATTGATTGCCCAAACACCTCTTGAAAAACGAGATGCCTCTAAACTCCTTATCGTCAATCGTGAGACGAGAGAAATGCAGGATAAACACTTCCACTCTATTATTGATATGCTGGAACCTGGTGATGCCCTTGTAATGAACGACACCCGCGTTCTCCCTGCCCGCCTCTATGGTCAAAAAGAGGAGACAGGAGGTCATGTGGAACTTCTCCTACTCAAAAACACTGCTGGAGATGAGTGGGAAGTGCTGGCTAAACCTGCCAAACGCCTCAAGGTCGGTACTCGTGTCAGCTTTGGTGATGGTCGCCTCAGCGCTGTCGTGACAGAAGAATTGACCCATGGGGGTCGTATTGTCCGCTTTGAATACCAAGGAATTTTCCTAGAAGTTTTGGAAAGTCTGGGAGAAATGCCACTACCACCTTATATCCATGAAAAACTGGATGACCGTGAACGCTATCAAACCGTCTACGCCAAGGAAAGTGGCTCTGCTGCTGCACCGACTGCTGGATTGCACTTCACCAAAGAACTGCTGACAGAAATCCAAGCTAAAGGTGTTCATCTGGTCTATTTGACTCTCCATGTCGGGCTCGGAACCTTTAGACCTGTTTCTGTGGATAATCTGGACGAACACGAAATGCACTCAGAATTCTATCAACTTTCTGAGGAAGCAGCTGCCACCCTTCGCACTGTTAAGGAAAATGGTGGTCGTGTCATCGCTGTTGGAACCACTTCAATCCGCACACTGGAGACTATCGGTTCCAAATTTGATGGGCAAATCCAAGCAGATTCTGGCTGGACCAATATCTTTATCAAACCTGGATACCAATGGAAGGTTGTAGATGCCTTTTCAACCAACTTCCACCTGCCAAAATCAACTCTGGTTATGCTGGTTTCTGCTTTTGCAGGTCGTGAATTAGTCTTAGATGCCTACCACCATGCCATCCAAGAACACTACCGCTTCTTTAGTTTTGGTGATGCCATGTTTATCTATTAATTTCCAAAATCAAAAAACGCATATTATCAGGCGATAAAACCTCGATAGTATGCGTTTTGTTATGGATAAAGAATTAGTCTGTTCTCTAACTCGGATCTTTCAAACTCTGAACACTGGCATTGATCACTGCTCCGACAATCAAAATCTTAGCGATGAGAATAAACCAAAACATCATAACCACCACGACGATGGAACTGAAGAAACGGACGTCCACGAGGTGATTAACATAGTTGTTGACATAGACTGAAAAAATATTGAGCAGTAATACCAGAGTCAACAAGACAAAGGTACTACCTGGCAATACATGTCGAATTCGTCGCACCTTAACATTGGGCAGGAAATAATAAATCATAACCAAGATGGCAAAAATCAAGGCATAGACCAAGGGGCCTGTCAGGTCTTGCAGATAAGCAAAGAGAGGACTATCCGATTGCCAGTAGCTTTTGATAAGGTTGAGGAGCATGCGACCAAAGACACTCAGAAAGAGAGCTAAAGCAAAGAGAATCTGCAGACCAAAACTGACAAACAAACTCATGAGCTGATGAGAAATCATTCCACGATTTTTAGCTACTCCGTAAGCTTTATTAAAGGCTTTCTGCAAGAAGTTCATGGATTTTGAAAAGGTCCAGAGGGCTGACAAAACCGCAAAACTCAACAAACCCGTTGAAGGTTGGGTCAGCACCTCTGTAATAATCTTTGCGACCACATCATACATGGTTTCCGGCAAAAATTCATTGACAACCTTTAAAAAATTGGAAACTGGAATCTGAAAATAAGGGAGGATATTGACCACCACCAAAAGAAGGGGAAAAATCGAAATCAACCAATAGTAGGCTACCGCGACACTGGTCAACTCACTATCTGATGCTTGATAATAATGCAAAAAAGCTTTTACTAAAGGCTTGTCTATCAGCTCTTTCCACCACTTTTTCATGTCACACTCCTTCACTTACAATCTTGATTAATTTCTTCTTACCAATTCCATCATATCATAAGGCAGGGTATTGGCAGCTTCCTTCAAGGAATAGTTCTCTAAGTTATTCACATTTTGTCGTAATTTCTTGGCATACTTGGTCGTAATCAATCGTTTCTCTTCATATTCGAAAATCAATTTGCGCTCCAGATAATAGCCTCTCAGCATTTCATCGATATTGTTGGGCTTGACGCGATTGATAACCCGTTCAACAAAGGCACCACTGGTGATGATAGCTGTTTCTCGGAGACGAGAATCCTGCATAAAGCTAATCAAGGAACTCTTATAAACTCCTTTTAGATTCTCCAAACTTTCGATAATCATCTCTGTATTTTCTAGATAGAGCTCTGCAATTTGGTCATAGTCAAGGGCTCTGAGTTTCTTAGATTCTTCATTTTTCCAACTGCGGAAGGTCTTTCCAAAGGTAAAGACTTCGTGAAGGAGAAAACGTAAAATCCGCAAGGAAACAAGGAAATAATAGGTCAATCTTGAAGCAAACTTGCGATTGATACCTTG
The DNA here is from genome assembly GCF_915066115.1 of uncultured Streptococcus sp. Taxonomy (GTDB): domain Bacteria; phylum Bacillota; class Bacilli; order Lactobacillales; family Streptococcaceae; genus Streptococcus. The sequence goes on from NZ_CAJZDT010000057.1 coordinate 6,943, forward strand.
TTCCATGTTTTTCAGATAACGTTGGTAGACCCGATAAGCACGCTCACTCATCTTGCCTTCTTCATAAGCCTGTTCCAATCCATCACTCTCAATACTGAGAATAAGAAGTTTCAGGGCCTCCCAGTCTTCTTGAGCGCTCTTATTTTCTTGACTCAAAATGAGATTTTCAATACGACCATGATAGTTATCGATAGCCGCATAGAGGGGAAGTTTATTTCTGGTATCTTCTAACTCTTTTTCCAACTCTATCGTCACTTCATTCAAAATGGCGATATGCATGAGATAGTCCTTGCTTTCTTCCTGTTCATCAGAAAGATGAGGCAAGACCAAGAGACCTGTTAAAAAGCTTACCAGCGTCACACCTGCGACAAGGAAAAGTAAGATTGGATATTTCTGCTCTAAATCACTTGGTATCAGAAGAATTGTAGCAATCGACACCGTTCCCTTGACACCTGAGAAGGTCAAGAGAAGCATATCCTTCATATACTTATTTAACTTTTTCTTGAGGCGTCGGGTCCTATAAGCATAATAGCCATAGATCATGACAAAACGAATGGCAAAGAGGACAAAGGTAAGAACGACAAGAGACACCAGCAAGAGTAAGGGATTATAGATTGGATTGGTCAAGATAGGTTCTGCTATCATTTCCAACTCCATTCCCAAAATCACAAAGACAGAACCGTTGAGCATGAAGGTCACTGTATGCCAGACTGTCTCAGTCACCGTATCCACTTGGGCTTCGAGAAGCGTGATTTTCTTAAAGCGACTTGCCTTTAAAATCCCTGCTACTACAACAGCAATAATCCCTGAAACGTGTACTTCTTCTGCTAGGAAGAAGGTCACCAGAGGCAAACTCAATTCTAATAAAAGTTCGCTGGCAATATCCGTTGCGCGCACACTTAACAAAAAAGTATGGAGAAAACGATTGGTCATGGCTGTTAAAAATCCAATTAAAAAACCGCCTAGAATTGAAAAGATGAGCGAACTACTCGCTTGCCCAAGGGAAAAGGCTCCCGTTGTCCAAGCTGTCAAAGCTACCTGAAAGGCCACCAAACCTGATGCATCATTCAAGAGTCCTTCACCCTTAAGGATATTGGACACGCGCTTAGGAAAGCTAAAGCGCTCCGAAAGAGAGGCAAAGGCAACCAAGTCCGTAGGGCCAAGGGCTGCCCCAACAGCCAAACAAGCTGCCAAGGGAAGGCTGAGCCAAAGAAGATGGGCCAAGCCACCCAAACTCAGGGTCGAGATGAAAATCACTGGAAATATGAGATAGACAATGATTCGCCAGTGTTTTAAAATAGCCGTAATATCCGCTTCTTCGGACTCTCGGAAAAGCAAGGGCCCGATAACCAGTGCCAAAAACAACTCCGTATTAAGGTGAAAGTCGGTATTGGGTAAAAAGAGACCAATCACAATTCCCAAAAGAATTTGCACCAAGGGAAGAGGCAAAAAGGGCAGAAGCTTATTGGTTGTACTTGAAACAATCAAGACCAGTAAAAATAGGATGAGGTAAATCAGTAATTCCACGCAATTCCTCCTTAGTCTTTTTTACAACAGGATTCAAATATCTCCTTCTGCTCTTTGATTTTTTGGTCAATCTTGGAACAGTCTTTGTGCTCAATTTTTCTTTGACACCGTTCCATTTCAAGAGCTACTAATTTTTTCTTGATTTTAAGCATTTTTTTGCTCATATGCGCTTGGTCTAACACCCCCACCGCACGTTCGTGGTGGGTGGACTCGACAAAATTCTGGCGCATGGCATCCAGTTTTTCACGTAAGTATTGTTTATCCATGTCTATATCTCTCTAATTTTTCAATCATAACTAAAAATGGTGGGTTGTTGACTTGGTTCAGGGTTCGGTAGATGGCAACCGTGTACTCTTGTTGGTTCAACTGGATAACAAAATCCAAGACAGCATCCCTCTCGAGGTCGCCACCTTCATGACCATAGTAGATCATAATAGCAATCCTTCCACCTTTGACAAGCAAGCGACACAGCTTTTCTAAGGCTTCAATAGTTGTCTGAGGTTGGGTGATGACGGACTTATCAGCTGACGGCAGATAACCCAGATTAAAAATCCCTGCCTTGGCTTCTGTCACAAACTGGTCCAGTGTCTCATGGCCTTGCAAGATTAACTGGGCATTTGTCATTCCAGCCTGGTCCAAACGCTCTTGAGTCTTTTCCAAGGCTTGTTCCTGAATATCAAAGGCATAGACTTGCTTGGCTAACTTAGCTAAAAAAAGCGTGTCATGACCATTTCCCATGGTCGCATCCACTACGATATCATCCTGAGTCACTACCTCAGCCAAAAAATCATGGGCCATTTCAAGTGGTCTTTTCATTTTCAAACTCCTGTTTTACAGCCTTGCATCCTTGGACACTTCCACGACGTCGCATTTCAGTTTCAATAGCATTTAGCACTTCCCATTTATTGAGGCTCCACATAGGACCAATCAGCATATCCCTAGGTGCATCTCCCGTGATTCGGTGGATGACGATATGCTTAGGAATGATTTCCAGTTGGTCACAGATAACCTTGATATACTCATCCTGACTCATCAGTTGCAAACGCCCCTCGTGATAATCTCGCTGCATCCGTGTATTGGTCATGAGGTGAAGCAAGTGCAACTTAATCCCTTGAATATCGTTATCCGTGACACAGCGACGGACATTTTCAATCATCATCTCATGGGTTTCACCAGGAAGTCCATTGATCAGATGGGAAACAATCTCAATCTTGGGATACTTTCTCAAACGCTTGACCGTTTCCACATACAACTCATAAGAGTGGGCACGATTAATCAAGTCAGAGGTTGCTTCATAAGTAGTCTGCAAGCCCAATTCAACCGTCACATGCATACGCTCCGATAATTCAGCCAAATACTCGATGGTTTCGTCTGGTAAACAGTCTGGCCGCGTTCCGATATTGATTCCTACTACACCTGGCTCATTGATGGCCTGCTCGTAACGTTCCCGAATAACTTCCACCTTTTCATGGGTGTTGGTAAAATTTTGAAAATAAACCAAATACTTCTGCACATCCGGCCACTTACGGTGCATAAAGTCAATTTCCTTATAAAATTGCTCACGAATAGGCGCATCTGGTGCCACAATGGCATCTCCAGAACCGGAAACCGTACAAAAAGTACAACCCCCATGAGCCACAGTTCCATCACGATTGGGACAGTCAAATCCCGCATCAATAGGAACTTTAAAGGTCTTTTCTCCAAAGAGTTTTCGATAATAATCATTCAAGGTGTTATAAGATTTCATAACTTTCATTATAACAAAAAACACCCACAATCTCAAAAGCCTGACTTTCCTATAAATTCCTCTGTTTCTCGTTTCCATTAGCGATTTTTTATGATACAATATGGATATGATTTTAATGAAATTAGCATCTATTTTATTATTGATACTGACCTTAGTCGTCTGCATTATCATAACCAAACTTTTTAGATTAAAAAAACTAGGACGAAACTTTGCGGATTTGGCTTTTCCAGTCTTGGTATTTGAGTATTACTTGATTACAGCTAAAACCTTTACCCATAATTTCCTCCCTAGACTAGGCCTAGCCCTCTCACTCCTAGCCATTATTCTCGTTTTTTTCTTCCTTTTGAAAAAACGCAGTTTTTACTATCCTAAATTCATCAAATTTTTCTGGCGTGCAGGATTTTTAGTAACCCTTGTCATGTATATCGAGATGATTGTTGAATTGTTCTTAATGAAATAATTGAATCCCTAAACATTTTCTAGGGATTTTTGCTTTCTCTACAAAATAAGGTAGATAATAACACTATACAATTTTATACAAAGAAAATCCCTTAGAAACTTATATTCCAAGGGATTTATCTTCTATCTAAGACAAGAGTTTCTCTCCACTCTTTAATGATAACGAAAGTATCAAAATTTCTAGTCTTCTTTTTTACCTTTAGTGGCCACTAGACCTGCACTCCAACCAAGAAGAGCTAGGCCTGCTGCTAGGGCTGCTTGACTTGCTGCACTTCCT